>NZ_JBHTLK010000115.1:0-21569 GCF_042678885.1 Saccharothrix hoggarensis | reverse complement strand
AGGACGCCGCCGCACGCCGCGCAGTCCGGCGGCACGCCGTCCGCGCGCATCCGCGCCAACGCGTCGCGCATCGCGCTCGCCGCGCCGCACGACACGCACGAGACCCGCGCCATCGACCCGTGCAGCTCCACGACCGTCGAGCCGGCCCGCTGGTGCAGCCCGTCGACGTTCTGCGTCAGCAGCGACCGCACCCGGCCGGCCCGCTCCAACGACGCCAGCGCGTGGTGGGCCGCGTTGGGCTCGGCCGTCCACATCGGATCGTCCAGCCAGGACTCCCACGCCGCCCACCGGACCGCCGCCGACGCCAGGAACGCCGCCGCGTCGAACCGGAACCGCAGCACGCCCGACTCCACCGACACCCCGGCGCCGGTGAGCACGGTGATCCGCCGTGCGACGGCCATCACCTCCCGTGCGCTCATGCGCCCACCGTGCCACACGCCTGCGAGCATGTCGGAATGCGCGGAAGACAGGTGGGCGCGGTCCTCGGAGTTATCGGTTTGGTCACGGCGGTGGTGGGCACGTTCCTGCCCTGGCTGCGTTCCGGGACGGTCACGAGGACCAGTTACGAGGTACTCGCTCTGCGTGGTTTCGCCGGGTTGGACGGCGTGTCGGGCGAGGTCGTGCGCGGCGTCTGGGTGGGGCTGACCCCGCTCGCGGTGTGCTGCGTGATCCTGTGGTCCACACGACTTCAGCGGTTCGCCTCATGGCTCGCCCTGCTCTTTGGCACGATTGGGGGAACGGTGGCGGCACTTGCCGCCGTCCAAGGGGGCAGCGAGGGGGCATTGGTCGGGATCAGCCTGACCGGACCGGTCGTGACCCTCGGTGGTGCTGTGCTGGCGATCGCAGGGGCGATCACCGTGCTCACCGCGACCACCCGCACAGCGAGCAGCAGTCCAGGAGGAGCACCGTGAGCTACCCAGGTGGCGGCGGAGGCGAATGGCCACCGCAGAACAACCCGTACGGCCAGCCGCAGCAGGGGGGCTACCCGCAGCAGGGTGGGCACCCCCAGCAGGGCGGCGGCTACCCGCAGCAGGGTGGCTACCCGCAGACCGGCCCCCAGCCGCAGCAGGGTTACCCGCAGACCGGTCCGCAGGGCTTCGCGCAGCCCCAGCAGCCGGGTTACCAGCAGCCGGGTCACCAGCAGGACTTCGGCCAGCAGCCCTACGGGCAGCAGCCCTACGGCTTCGCCGGCGGCGAGCCGCCGAAGAAGAAGCGCACCGGCCTCGTGATCACGGCGATCGTGGCCGTCCTGGCGCTGGCCGCGGGCACGGTGGCCACGGTGTGGGCGCTGCGCAGCTCCGACGACGTGGCCGCGGGCTCCGAGAGCCCGTCCACGGCGGCGAACAACCTGCTCAGCGCGCTGGGCAGCGGTGACGTCCTCGGCATCATGAACGGCCTGGCGCCCGCCGAGGCCAAGCTCAGCAAGGACTACACCGAGGCCACGGTCGACGAGGCCAAGCGGCTGGAGATCCTGAAGAAGGACGCCGACCCGAACAAGCTCAGCGGCGTCCAGATCAAGAGCGAGGGCATCAAGTTCGACGACGCCGCCGCGGAGAAGGTCAACGACCACCTGACGATCAACAAGGTGGTCGAGGGCAAGATCACGATCACCTCGGACGTCAAGCAGATCCCGTTGACGGACAAGCTCGTCGACGCGCTGGGCGCGGAGCTGGACAAGGCCTCGCCCCAGACGGAGACGCTGGACTTCGCCAAGGAGAAGGCCGACCGCGACGGCAAGCCGATCGGCATCGCCACCATCAAGGTCGGCGACGAGTGGTACCCGAGCCTCTTCTACACCATCGCGAACGCCGCGCTGGAGGAAGAAGACCTCAAGTGGCCCGCCAAGGGCATCGCGCCGGCCGGCGCGGGCTCGGCGAACGACGCCGCGAAGTCGATGGTCGAGAAGGCCCTCGACGGTGACATCGAGGGCGTCATCGCCCTCCTGCCGCCGGACGAGATGGGCGTCCTGCAGGACGTCGGCCCGGTGCTCCTGGAGCAGGCCGGCCGCACGCCCGCGACGGGCGCGAAGCTGATCGAGCTCGAGACCGACGCCAAGGACGTCACCGGCGGCAAGCTGGTCACGATCCGCAAGCTCGTGATCGAGGCCGAGGGCGAGACGGTCGAGGTCAGCCGCGACGGCGACTGCTACACCGCCAAGGCGCAGGGCCAGACCCAGCGGCTCTGCGCGGACGAGATCGCGCAGCTGGTCGAGCAGCAGGGCGGCAGCGACATCCCGCCGGCCGCGGTCGACGTCATCTCGCGGATCGGCGCGCAGGTGCTGAAGGACGGCCTGGGCGTCGTCGCCACCGAGGTGGACGGCAAGTGGTACGTCAGCCCCTTCCGCACGTACAGCGAGCTGGCCCTGACGCTGATGCGCGGTCTGGAGCCGAAGGACATCGACGAGCTGATCAAGGCCATCAAGTAGGCCCCGAGGCTCACCCGGTCGGCCCCCGTCGCGAGCACTACCCGCGGCGGGGGCCGACCACTGTCCCGAGCCAGGTCGCGCCGACCACGAGCAGGGCCGCCAGGGCGCCGGAGAGCGCGAGCGCGACCGTCACGCCGTCCTGGTGGGACAGCGACCACAGCACGTTGCCCACGGGCGGCGTGCGGCCGAACAGGAGCACCAGGA
Organism: Saccharothrix hoggarensis; assembly: GCF_042678885.1. Taxonomy (GTDB): domain Bacteria; phylum Actinomycetota; class Actinomycetes; order Mycobacteriales; family Pseudonocardiaceae; genus Actinosynnema; species Actinosynnema hoggarensis. The sequence continues at coordinate 18,940 of NZ_JBHTLK010000115.1, read as the reverse complement.
CGACGAGCGCGGCGGACGCCAGCAGGGACCAGCCGACCTGGTCGACCAGCGGGCGGCAGCACAGCACCCCGACGCCCACGCCGACGAGCGCGCACACCGCCAGCGCCGCGAAGCCCTGCGCGACCGTGCCGAGGGGGTACGGGCGGGACTGCGTCACGACGGGCGCCAGGGCGGCGACCAGGGCGACCCCCAGCGCCCCGAGCACGGACAGCGCCGTCACGGCCGCCTGGGCGCGGGCCCAGCCGCCCGCCGTGACGACGGTGACGGCCCGGCGCACCGGGTCCTCGGCGGTCGCGACCACCACCGTCAGCCACACCGACACCGGGTAGACGAGCACGCACGTCCCCGCGTACGCGGGCAGCGGCGGCCCGGCGTCGGAGGAGTAGAGCAGGCCGAGCACGGCCACGTGCAGGAGCAGCGGCGGCAGCCACCGCTGGGTCCGCAGCACGTCCGCGAGCAGGTACCGCACCAGCGCCGTCACGGGAACGCCCTCCGCCGCACGTCCGGGCAGCACCGGACCCCCGAAGCCCGCACCACGCCCACCACCGAACCCGCGGCGCCCACGACCGAGCCCGCGACGTCCACCACCGCACCCGCGACCGCGCTCACGACCGCACGCTCCGCACCGAGCAGCCCAGGCGCAGCGCCTCGGCCAGCACGCCGTCGCTGAACCCGGCCTCCACCTCGACCCGCGCGCCGGCGCCGACCGCCTGGGCCTCGTAGACCCCTTCCAACGCGCTGATCAGCGTGAACGCCTCCCCCACCCGGTCCAGTTCGATCACCACGCCGCTCGACCGGACGGCGCCGAGCACCACCTCGCGGGCACCCGCGACGTCGTGCCCGTGGTGGTCGGTCAGCACGACCGCGGCCTCCGACTCCGCCACCAGCCCCCGCAGCACCCCGCCCGCGGCGGCGTCCAGCCCGGACCACGGCTCGTCGAGCACGAGCAGGTCGGTCGCGTGCAGCGCCTGGGCCAGCGCCACCTTCTGCGCGTTGCCCTTGGACAGGGTGGCCATCGGCGCGGACGGGTCGCCGACGAACCCCAGCGCCTCCACCAGGTCCCAGCGCGCCGGCACGCCGCGCACGGCGGCCAGGTGGCGCAGGTAGTCGCGGGCGGACAGCCGCACCCCGGTCGGGAACCGCTCCGGCGCGAACCCCACCGACGCGCCGCGGCTCACCCGTCCGGTGGAGGGCGCCAGCACGCCCGCCGCGATCCGCAGCAGGGTCGACTTGCCCGAGCCGTTGCCGCCGCGCAGCACGACCACCTCACCGGGTTCCACGGCCAGCGTGACGTCGCGCAGCACCCAGGGCCCGCGCCCGTACCGCTTGCCGATTCGATCAAGACGCACCACGGGTGTGATGATGCCCCGGTCAAGGTAGGGCCGGGTTGAAGCCGAATACAGGACGCGCGTACTGTTTGGGGTAGGAGAGCGCCGCGCCGGCCGGTGCGGAAGACTCAGCAGAAGTTCCCCAACCGACTTCGCGCGTCACCAGATGGAGTTTCACGTGACTGCACCAGGGAGTTCCGTGCCAGCCGGCACTGGAGGCACCAGTAAAGACAGCTTCGGCGCCCGCGGCACGCTCACCGTCGGGGACGCCTCGTACGAGGTGTTCCGGCTGAGCGCGGTCGACGGCGCCGAGCGCCTGCCGTACAGCTTGAAGATCCTGTTGGAGAACCTGCTGCGGACCGAGGACGGCGCGAACATCACCGCCGACCACGTGCGCGCGCTGGGGAGCTGGGACCCGTCGGCCGAGCCGAACACGGAGATCCAGTTCACGCCGGCCCGCGTGGTGATGCAGGACTTCACCGGCGTGCCGTGCGTGGTCGACCTGGCCACCATGCGCGAAGCGGTCACGCAGCTCGGCGGCGACCCGACCAAGGTCAACCCGCTGGCTCCCGCCGAGCTGGTCATCGACCACTCGGTGATCGCCGACATCTTCGGCCGGCCGGACGCGTTCGAGCTGAACGTCGACCTGGAGTACGAGCGCAACAAGGAGCGCTACCAGTTCCTGCGCTGGGGCCAGACCGCGTTCGACGAGTTCAAGGTCGTCCCGCCGGGCACCGGCATCGTGCACCAGGTCAACATCGAGCACCTGGCGCGCGTGGTCATGACCCGCAACGGCCAGGCGTACCCGGACACGCTGGTCGGCACCGACAGCCACACGACGATGGTCAACGGCATCGGCGTGCTCGGCTGGGGCGTCGGCGGCATCGAGGCCGAGGCCGCCATGCTCGGCCAGCCGGTCTCCATGCTGATCCCGCGCGTGGTGGGCTTCAAGCTGCACGGCGAGCTGCCCCCCGGCGCGACCGCCACCGACCTGGTGCTGACGATCACCGAGATGCTGCGCAAGCACGGCGTGGTCGGCAAGTTCGTCGAGTTCTACGGTTCGGGCGTCGGCGCGGTGCCGCTGGCCAACCGCGCCACCATCGGCAACATGAGCCCCGAGTTCGGCTCCACCTGCGCGATCTTCCCGATCGACGGCGAGACCATCGACTACCTGAAGCTGACCGGCCGCACGGCCGACCAGCTGGCGCTGGTCGAGGCCTACGCCAAGGAGCAGGGCCTCTGGCACGACGCCGACCGCGAGCCGGTGTACTCCGAGACGCTGGAGCTGGACCTGTCGACGGTCGTGCCGTCGATCGCCGGCCCGAAGCGCCCGCAGGACCGCATCGAGCTGACCAACGCCAAGGAGGCGTTCCGGCAGGCGCTGGGCGCCTACGTCGCGCACACCGACGGCGTGGAGAACTCGCCGGTCGACGAGGCGTCCGAGGAGTCGTTCCCGGCCAGCGACCCGATCGCGGTGTCCGACGGCGACGCGGGCGGCAAGCCGCACGTGTTCCAGTCCGCCGCCGAGGGCGCGGAGGGCCGTCCGTCCAACCCGGTCAAGGTCTCGCTGGACGGCGCGGAGTTCGAGCTCGACCACGGCGCGGTCGCGATCGCCGCGATCACGTCGTGCACCAACACGTCCAACCCGACGGTGATGATCGGCGCGGCGCTGCTGGCGAAGAAGGCCGTGGAGAAGGGCCTGGAGCGCAAGCCGTGGGTGAAGACCACCCTCGCGCCGGGCTCCAAGGTCGTCATGGACTACTACGAGCGCGCCGGCCTCATGCCGTACCTGGAGAAGCTGGGCTTCCACCTGGTCGGCTACGGCTGCACCACGTGCATCGGCAACTCGGGCCCGCTGCAGGACGAGATCTCGGCGGGCATCAACCAGGGCGACCTGGCCGCGGTGTCCGTGCTGTCCGGCAACCGGAACTTCGAGGGCCGGATCAACCCGGACATCAAGATGAACTACCTCGCGTCCCCGCCGCTCGTGGTGGCGTACGCGCTGGCCGGTTCGATGGACAAGGACATCACCACCGAGCCGCTGGGCGTCGACCAGGACGGCAAGCCGGTGTACCTGGCGGACATCTGGCCGTCGCCGCAGGAGATCTCCGAGGTCGTCGCGTCGTCGATCTCCCCGGAGGGCTTCGCCAAGGGCTACGCCGACGTGTTCGCGGGCGACCAGCGCTGGCAGTCGCTGCCCACGCCGACCGGCAAGACGTTCGAGTGGGACCCGCAGTCCACCTACGTCCGCAAGCCCCCGTACTTCGAGGGCATGCGGATGGAGCCGTCCCCGGTGACGGAGATCAGCGGCGCGCGCGTGCTGGCGCTGCTGGGCGACTCGGTCACCACCGACCACATCTCGCCGGCCGGTTCGATCAAGGCCGACTCGCCCGCGGGCAGGTACCTGACCGAGCACGGCGTCGACCGCAAGGACTTCAACTCGTACGGCTCGCGCCGCGGCAACCACGAGGTGATGATCCGCGGCACGTTCGCCAACATCCGGCTGCGCAACCTGCTGCTCGCCGACGAGGACAACGGCCAGGGCGTCCAGGGCGGGTTCACCCGCAACTTCCTGGAGGAGGGCGCGCCGCAGACGACCATCTACGACGCGTCGGTGGCCTACGCCGAGGCGGGCGTGCCGCTGGTCGTGCTGGCGGGCAAGGAGTACGGCTCCGGCTCGTCCCGCGACTGGGCCGCGAAGGGCACCTCGCTGCTCGGCGTGCGCGCCGTCATCGCGGAGTCGTTCGAGCGCATCCACCGGTCGAACCTGATCGGCATGGGCGTCCTGCCGCTGCAGTTCCCCGAGGGATCGTCGGCGGCGTCGCTCGGCCTCGACGGCACGGAGACGTTCGACTTCACCGGCATCACCGCGCTGAACGACGGCGAGACGCCGCGCACGGTGCACGTGGTGGCGACGAAGCAGGACGGCTCGAAGGTGGAGTTCGACGCGGTCGTCCGCATCGACACCCCCGGTGAGGCGGACTACTACCGCAACGGCGGCATCATGCAGTACGTGCTGCGGAAGATGGTCCGCGGCTAGCCGTCCGCGTGACGACGAGGGGCCGTCCACCTCCGGGTGGGCGGCCCCTTCGCCGTCACGGGACCACCTCGGACGCCACGACGTCGAACACGTCGTAGGTGGCGCGGTCGAAGAGGACGAACCGCACGGTGGCGATCTCCGGGAGGTCGGTCGCCGCGACGGTGGTGAGCGCGACGCGCGCGGCCGACTCGACCGGCCACCGGTAGATGCCCGTGGAGATCGCGGGGAAGGCGACGGTGCGGGCGCCGAGGTCCGCGGCGACGCGCAGCGAGTTGCGGTGGCAGTCCGCGAGCAGCGCCGAGCGGTCCTCGGCGGCCGACCACACCGGGCCGACGGTGTGCACGACCCACGTCGCGGGCAACCGGCCCGCGGTCGTCGCCACGGCCTGGCCGGTGCCGAGGCCGCGCCCGTAGTGCCCGGCGCGGAGCTTGCGGCACGCGGCGAGGACGTCCGGACCGCCCTTGCGGTGGATGGCGCCGTCCACACCGCCCCCGCCGAGCAGGGACGAGTTCGCGGCGTTCACGACGACGTCGACGTGCTGCTCGGTGATGTCGCCCAGGACGAGTTCGATCCGCGCCATGGGGGACGAGTATTCCAGCCACTCCGCTCGGTCACCGAAAGCCACTCCGGCGCCGCGTTGTCGTCACAATTCATCTATTCGTTGTAACGGAATCCAGATCGAAAACGACCGGTCGAATTCCCTACGCCATCCGGGTGACCATATTGGCATTTGCCGCAGAGCGTTCTAATCTCACTCTGCCGACGCAATCCGACTCGCTCGGAACGGTCATCTGGTCGGATCTACGCTGGTCCGCACCTGTTCGGGGAGTGACAGGCCGGTCCCGCCGGAATACTTCGACGTGATTCCAGGGTGGAATCCACGTGTCGTCGGCACGCACGAGGAGGTGCGATACCGAATGCCACAGAACACTCGAAGACGCGCTTGCGGCGTGACCGCGATCCTGGTGGCCGCACTCGCCGCCCCACTCGCCACGACCAGCGTGGCGGCGGCGGCGGGCGGAACGGTCACCGGGGGCAAGACCCTCGGCGCGACGGACATCGCGTGCGGCGGCTCGGTGCCCGTCACCGTGACGCTCGACGCCGAGACGGGCATCTCCGGCAACCCGGTGGACATCGAGCTGGTGCTCGACCGGTCCGGCAGCATGCAGTCCGCCGTCGGCGACCTGAAGACGGCCGCGAAGGCGTTCGTCGACATCATCGACGAGGCCACGGACGGCTCGCTGGACGGCGTGATCGCCAACGGCAGCCGGATCGGCGTGGTCAGCTTCGCCGACGGCGCCACGGTCGACGCGCCGCTCTCGTCGGACGCGAACGCCGCCAAGGCCGCCATCGACGCGCTCGGCGCGTCCGGCGGCACGAACCACTCCGAGGCCATCTCCACCGGCCAGGCGCAGCTCGCCGGGTCCCTGCCCGGCAACTCCAAGACGATGGTCGTCATGACCGACGGCGTGACGACCGTGGGCAGCGACGCGAGCGACGACGCGGCGGCGGCCCGGGCGGCCGGCACCGTGATCTTCGGCATCGGCCTCGGCGCCGTCGACTCCACCGAGATCAAGGACTGGACGACGGACCCCGACGCCACGCACTACTACGAGGCACCGACCCCGGCGCAGCTGCAGGAGGTCTTCGCGGCGATCGGCGCGGCCATCGTGGTGCCCGCGGCGACGAACGTGACCGTGGTCGACACGGTGGCGCCGCAGTTCTCCGTCAGCGGCGCGGCGGTCTCCAAGGGCGCGGTCGCCCAGGCGGGCAACCAGCTCACCTGGACCGTCGACAAGCTCGGCACGGAGACGGTGACCCTGACGTTCACCGCCACGCACCTCCCGGCCGCCGGCGGCGGTGCGCTGGCGGTCAACCCGACCGTGGCGTACACCGACGCCGAGGGCCACGTCGTGACGTTCGCCAACCCGACGGTGAACGTGCGCGGCTGCGCGGCGGCCATCGACGTGGAGCCCGAGCACGAGGTGAACGAGCTGGGCACGCCCGGCCAGACGCACACCGTGACCGCCACCGTCACCGACGACTTCGGCGACCCGGTGCCGAACGTCCCGGTCGGCTTCGAGATCCTGGCGGGCCCGAACGCCCCCGGCGCCGGTGGCGCGAACACCTCCGGCGCGGGCACGGCCGACTTCACGTACCCGGCTGCCCAAGGCCTCGGCGGCCTGGGAACGGACTCGATCCGCGGCTGCTTCACCCACGCGGCCGGCCACTCGCTGTGCGACGACGTGCTGAAGGACTGGGTGGACACCACTCCCCCGGCCGTGACGTGCTCGCCCACGAACAACCCGGCGGGCGGCACCGTGCCCCCGGCCGGCAACGAGGACGGGTTCTTCGTCCTGACGGCGACGGACGCCGTCGACCCGAACCCGCAGCTGTTCGTCTCGGACTCGGCGAGCCCGGCGGTGTTCGGCGGGTTCCCGTCCGGCACCAAGATCAAGCTGGTGCAGGCGCCGGGCGCGACGCCGAACCAGAAGGCCGGTGTCGGTGACATCGACTGGCGCATCACCCTCAACGGCGACGCGCTCGTCCACGCCGTCGACGCGTCGGGCAACCAGTCCGCTCCCGTGAGCTGCCTGGTCCCGCCGGCGCCGAAGTAGCACCCGCGACACGTCGAGGGGCGTCCCGATCGGGGCGCCCCTCACGCTCGCGCTCAGCCCAGGATCGGGCCGAGGTAGCCGCGCAGCACCTTCTTCAGCTCCTCGGCCAACGCCGGCCGCTCGTCCTCGTCGGCCGACACGATCATCGGGATCAGCCCGCCGAACAGCCTCATGGTGACCTGGGCGGCCCTGGCCCGGTCGGCGGCGGGCAGGTCGGACCGGCGGGCGGCGAACACGGCGTCGATCCGGCCGAACACGGCGGCGTGCACGGCCCGCGTCGGCGCGGCGAGGCGTTCCGGCATGTCCGCGCGGCCGAACAACGCCTTGAAGCCGGGGTTGGCCACGTTGACCGCGATCATCGACCCGGCCATCCGGTCGATCAGCTCGTCCAGCGGCAGGTGGGCCAGCTCCGGCGTCAGCGCCCCGTGCGCGGTGCGGAGCTGCTCCAGGTACCGGTCCGCCAACGCCTGCGCGATGGCCTCCTTGTTGCCGTAGAACTGGTACAGCGTGCCCGGCGACACCCCCGCCCGCGCGGCGATGGCGTTGGTCGTCGCGGCCTCGTAGCCGACCTCGGCGAAGACCGCCGCCGCCGCGTCCTGGAGTTCGGCCATCCGCCGCTCGCCCCGCGCCTGCCGGCGCACCACCTTCGGCTCCACCGCACCACCTTCTCACCCGTTGACAAATACGAGTGATCACTCGTATTTTCAAAACACGAGCACTCGCTCGCATTCTACTCCACCGATCCGAGGAGAACCCCGTGCACCTGCTGGGGCGTTTCGCCGTGCGCCGGCGGCGCTTGGTCCTGGTCGCCGCCGCGATCGTCGCGGTGGCGGCGGCCGTCGTGGGCAGCGGCACGCTGTCGGCGCTCTCGCTGTCCCGCTTCGAGGCGCCCGGCACGGAGTCGCTGCGCGCGGCCGAGGTGCTGGCCGAGGACTTCGACACCGGCAACCCCAACCTGACGTTGCTCGTCACCGCGCGGGGCGGCGACGTGGACGACCCGGCGACGGCCGCGAGGGGCCGCGCGCTGGCCGCGGAACTCGCGCCCGACGTGCGCCAGGTCGAGTCCTACTGGGACCGTCGCAGCCCCGCCCTCCGGTCCGAGGACGGCGGTCAGGCGTTGGTCCTGGCGTGGGTTCCCGGCTCGGCCACCGAGGCGCGCGCCGCCATCGCCGGGCTGTCCGAGCGGTTCACGCGCGCGGACGACGTGATCACCGTCGGCGTCGGCGGGCAGGACGAGGTGTTCCGCCAGGTCGGCGCCCAGGCCGCGCGGGACTTCGTGCGCGCCGAGCTCATCGTCGTGCCGGTGGTGCTGCTCCTGCTGATCCTGTTGTACCGCCGGGTTTCCCTGGCGTTGACGACGCTCGGCGTCGGCCTGTTCGCGATGGTCGGCACGCTGGCCGCGCTGCGCGGCCTCACCCGACTGACCGAGGTCTCCACGTTCGCCGCGAACATCACGCTGGTCATGGGCCTGGCGCTGGGCGTGGACTACTGCCTGTTCGTCATCGCCCGCTACCGCGAGGAGCTCGCGGGCGGCGCGACCGTGCCCGAAGCGGTCGAACGGGCGGTCACGACGGCCGGGCGCACGGTCCTGTTCAGCGGCCTCACCGTGGCCGCGTCCCTGGCGATGCTGCTGCTGTTCCCCTTCCCGTTCCTGCGTTCCTTCGCCTACGCGGGCGTGCTGGTGGTCGGCTTCGCCGTGGTCGGCGCGCTCACCGTCCTGCCCGCCGCCCTCGCGTCCCTGAAGCCGCACCCGGCCGTCGAACGCTCCACCGGTTTCTGGGCGCGGACCGCGAACGCGGTGATGAACCGGCCGCTCCTGGTCGGCGGCGCGGTGCTGGCGTTGCTGCTCCTGCTCGCCGCGCCGGTGCTGGGACTGCGGTTCGGCCTGCCCGACGACCGCATCCTCCCCGCCGACGCGTCCAGCCGGGTGGTGCAGGACCAGATCCGCGCCGGGTTCGGCCAGGAGCAGACCGACGCCATCCGGGTCGTCGCCGAGGGCGGCCGGGACGACGGCTACACCGCGCGGCTCGCGGACGTCCCCGGCATCGTGCAGGTGGACGTGGCCAGCAACGACCACGGCACGGTGTGGACGGCGATCCCGTCCCAGGAGGCTCTCGCGGGCGACGTGCCGGCGTTGGTGGCGACGGTCCGCGCGCTCCAGCCGGACTACCTGGTCGGCGGCTACCCGGCCGAACTGGCCGACTTCCGCGACGCCCTCGCCGACCGCGTGCCGCTCGTCGTGGCCCTGGTCCTGGCCGTCACGTTCGTCCTGCTGTTCCTGATGACCGGCAGCATCCTGTTGCCGCTCAAGGCGACCGCGCTGAACCTGCTCAGCCTCGCGGTGATGTTCGGCGTGGTCGTGTGGGGCTTCCAGGAGGGGAACCTGTCGCACGTGCTGGACTTCACGCCGACCGGCGCGCTGGAGCCGAGCATCCCGATCCTGATGTTCTGCATCGCCTACGGCCTGTCCATGGACTACGAGGTGTTCATGGTGTCGCGCATAGCCGAGGAGTACGCGCGCACCGGTGACGAGCGGGCCGCCGTGGCCACCGGCATCCAGCGCAGCGCGCCGCTCATCACCGCCGCGGCGGCGATCCTGGCCCTGTCGTTCGCCGCCTACGCCTCGGGCAGCGTGATGTACCTGCAGATGTTGGGCGCGGGCATGGCGGTGGCGATCATCGTGGACGCGACGTTCGTGCGGGCGGTGCTGGTGCCCGCGTTGATGCGGCTCGCCGGTCCGGCCAACTGGTGGGCGCCGGGATGGCTGCGTCGCGCGCACACGTGGTTCGGCCTCTCCGAGAGCCGCTGAGGTAGCGCGCCCATGTGGGTTCTCAGCTCGCCGGTCGTGTGGGCGTTACCTGTGGTAGTCGGGCTCGTCCTCGCGCTGTGGGAGGACGGACCGCCGGTCGAGACCGGACTGTCGCTGGTGATCGCGGGACTGGTGCTGAAGGCGCGCGAGGCGCACGCAGCGAAGCCCGGCACGTGGTTCCCGTTGCTGGTGACGGGATCGACGACGTTCGCACTGGCGTTGACGAGCGGATCGGTCGGCTGGTGGGTGCTCCGGATCGACCCGTCGCTGTTCGAGCTCGGCCGGTTCCTGCTCGGACTGGCGGTCGCCGTCGGCCTGGGCGTCTGGGCGTGGCGGGCGCGCAGCGCCACGGTCGCCGCCACGGCGGCGGGATACCTGGCGGCGCTGTGGCACTTCCGCCCGGTTCCGGAGGGCGCGTCCACCGGCGTGCTCTCCTACGCGCCGCCTCCGGGACCGGCGTTCCAGCTCCACGTCCCGCCGTACCCGGAACTGGTCGTGGTGGCGGGGGCCGTGTTCGCCTACGCCCGGACGGACCGCGTGCGGCCCTGGCACGTCCTGGCCATCGCCGGGTTGCTCGGCTCGTTGGCGCACGGGGGCGCGGTGGCGCTGCTCGTCGTGGCCGTGGTGGCAGCCACCCACGACCTGAACGCCCGCCGTCCCGGCGCCTGGTACCCGCTGCTGGTGGTCGGCGTCGGGTTGGTGGTGTGGCCGGTCGTGGACCGGTTGCTCCCGGAGCCGGTGTCCGATCCGGGGATCGCGAACGCGCCCGGCGGGCGGAACACGACCGGGGCGCTCCACGCGGTGAGCACCGCCGCGGACTCGGTGCGGGACTACGACGAGCTGTTCCTCGCGGTCGTGGTCGCGGTCGGGCTCGCCGTGTGGGCGTGGCGGCGCAAGAGCCCGATCGTGCTCCTCACCGCCGCCGGCTACTTCGGAGCGGCCTACGTGGCCACCGACCGCGAGGCGTGGATCGCTCCGCTGGTCGTGACGCTGTCGGAGCCGCCGACGCAGTTCGTGGTCCTGGCGGGTGCGGCCGTCGCGTTCGCCACGTGCACGGCCGCGGCCACGGCGACCTCCACGTCCACGTCCCGGACGGTCGGCGAGGCGTTCCCGCCGGGTCGCTAGGGTGGCCCGCCGGGGGTGGGTTCGTGGTCGAGGCGATCAGGTTGTCGGCCGGGACGGTGGTCGCGATCGGCCTGCTGTTCTGGGCGTGGCGGGTGCGCGGCGTCCTCCTCGGCGGCTCGGCGCTCGCCTACCTGGCCGCGCTCTGGTACCTCCACGAACCCGTTCCCCCGGCGCCTGGCGTGGAACTCCTGTCCGAGGAGCAGTGGACGGCCCTCATCCAGAGCGGCACGCCGCTGCCCGCACCCGGTCAGCCGGAGTTCGCGCTCGCCGCCGGCGCAGTCGTCGCCCACGCGCACGCCCACCACGTGCGGCCCTGGCACGTCCTGGCGGTGGTCGGCTTCGCCGGCGCGCTGTGGGAACCGATGGCGGTGGTGCTGTGCCTGGCGGCGCTGGTGCTCGCCGGTTACGACCTGCACGCCCGCCGTCCCGGTGCCTGGTACCCGTTGCTGCTCGTCGGCGTCGGGCTGTGGTCGGTCGACGCCTTCGACGGCTGGTGGCTCGCGCTCGACCCGCCGGAGAGCGGCTTCACGTACAGCACGGCGTTCGAGTCCGCCCTCGCGATCTCCTACGATCACGTGGACTACGACGAGGTGGCGTTCGCGGTGCTGGTGGCGGCGGGTCTCGCCGTGTGGGCGTGGCGGCGCCGCAACGCCGTCGTGCTCCTCACGGCCGCCGCCTACCTCGCCGGCTCGTGGGCCGTCGAGACGCGGTCGGCGCCGTGGTTCCCCGAGATCCCCACCGGGTCGCTGGTCCTGGCGGGCGCGGCCGTCGCCTCCGCCACGACCGCGCGCGGCCCACTCGTCGTGTACGGCGACACCCGCGGAACGGAGGACCCGTGACCGGCGAACGGTTCGTGCCCGGCCTCGTCCTGTCCGAGCGCTTCTACCGGGAGGCGGTCGAACCGCTGGTCAGGCGGCACTTCGGCGAGGTGCCGCACAGCGCCGCCCGGATCGGCCCCGGCTCCGAGGTGCTGGGCTTCGACACCGAGCGGTCCGCCGACCACGAGTGGGGTCCACGCCTCCAGCTGTTCCTGGACCCGGACGACACCCGCGCCGACGACATCCGCACCGCGCTCGCCGAGCACCTGCCCAAGGCGTTCCTCGGCTACCCCACGCACTTCGCCGGCGGCGACGGCGACCGCGCCAGCGCGCGGATGACCCCGACCGACGGGCCGGTGGACCACCGCGTGGACGTCACGGACGCGGGCACGTGGTTCGACCGGGAACTGGGCTTCGACCCGCGGGCCGGGGTCACCGTGCATGACTGGCTGGCCGCGCCCACCCAGCGGCTGGCGGAGACGACGGCGGGCGCGGTGTTCCACGACGGGCTGGGCGTGCTGACCGCCGCACGCGAGGCGCTGAGCTGGTACCCCGACGACGTGTGGCGGCACGTCCTGGCGTGCCAGTGGTGGCGGATCTCGCAGGAGGAGGCGTTCGTCGGCCGCTGCGGCGAGGTCGGCGACGAGCTGGGGTCGGCCGTCGTCGCGGCCCGCCTGACCCGCGACCTGATGCGGCTGCGCCTGCTCGTCGACCGCCGCTACCCGCCGTACGGCAAGTGGCTCGGCTCGGCGTTCGCCCGGTACACCGACCTGGCGCCCGTGCTGCGGGCGGCGCTCGCGGCCACCGACTGGCACGAGCGCGAGGCGCGCCTGGCCACGGCGTACGAGCACTTGGCGGCCCGGTGCAACGAGCTGGGCCTGGCCGAACCGGTGGACCCGACCACCCGGCCGTACCACTCCCGGCCGTTCCGGGTGCTGCGCGCCGAACGGTTCACCGCCGCCCTGCGTGCCGCGATCACGGACCCGGAGGTGGCCGCGCTGCCGCTCGTCGGTGCTGTCGACCAGTACGTCGACAGCACCGACGTGCTCTCGCACCCGACCAGGATCAGAGCCCTCGGGCTCTAGCCGGGGTCAGCCGACGGCGCGCGCCAGGCTCAGCGCGAACCGGCCCGCCGGGTCGGTCCACCAGTGGCGCAGCTCGAAGCCCGCCGCGCCCAGCTCGCGGGCCACGCCCTCGCGCCGGAACTTCGCCGACACCTCGGTCCGCAGCTCCTCGCCCTCCGCGAACTCGACGTCCAGGCCCAACGCGGACACGTGCGCCTTCACCGGCCGCACCGCCCGCAACCGCATCTCGATCCACTCCTCCTCGGCGTTCCACAGCGCGACGTGCGCGAAGTCCTCCGGGTCGAAGTCGGCGTCCAGCTCCCGGTTGAGCACCCGCAGCACGTTCCGGTTGAACTCGGCCGTGACGCCCTGCGCGTCGTCGTACGCGCGGACCAGCACGTCCGGGTCCTTCACCAGGTCCGTGCCGAGCAGCAGCCACTCCCCCGCGTCCAGCACCTCGCGCACCGACGCGAAGAACTTGTCCCGCTCCTCGGGGATGAGGTTGCCGATCGTGCCGCCCAGGAACGCCACCAGCCGCGGCGACGCGCCCGGCAGCAGCCCGAGGTGCTCGGTGAAGTCGCCGACCACGCCGTGCACCCGCAGACCCGGGTAGTCGGCCAGGATCGCCTTCGCCGCCTCGGTCAACGCCGACGGCGAGACGTCCAGCGGCACGAACTCCTCCAACGTGCCGTGCTCGCGCAGCGCCGTGAGCAGGAGCCGGGTCTTCTCCGACGAGCCGGAACCCAGCTCCACCAAGGCGTGCGCGTCGGTCAGCGCGGCGATCTCCGCGGCCCGCGCCACCAGGATCTCCCGCTCGGCGCGGGTCGGGTAGTACTCGGGCAGCCGGGTGATCTCCTCGAACAGGTCGCTGCCGACCGCGTCGTAGAACCACTTCGGCGACACCCACTTCGACCGCGCGGTCAGCCCCGCCCTCGCCTCGGCGCGCAACGCGACCGCCGCGTCCTCGGGGGTCAGGTGCACGTCCAGCACAGGCTCGGTCATCCTCGTCCAATCGGTTGAACGTCCACAGTGGACACATCTGCCGTGACGACGTGCCCGTCGGGCACCTCCCGCCAGCGCGGGTCGTCGTCCAGCGGCTCGGAGGCCAACGTCACCGCGCCGTCGCCCGCGCGCACCCACAGCGAGTGGGTCCACGTCGTGCCGACGAGCACGGTTCCGTCGGTGAGCAACAGGTTCAGCCGCGAACCCGGTGCGGTGGCGGCCACCTCGGACACCACCGACGCGAGCGCGGTGGCCGGCGCCGCACCCGCCGCGAGCCGCGACCGCACCAGCGCCCACAGCAGCGCCGCGTCGGTCGGTGCGTCCAGCGTCAGCAACGCGGCCACCGGCAACGTCTTGGCCACGTCCACCACCGACTCCGGCCAGTCGGCGACGCGGCCGTTGTGGCTGAACAGCCACCGCCCGTCGGTGAACGGCGCGCAGGCGGTGTCCGCCACCGGCATGCCCACCGTCGCCGACCGGACCGCGGCCAGCACCGCGCCGGACACCGTCACGCGGCACAGCGCGAGCAGGTTCTCGTCCGACCAGATGGTGCCCGCCCGGCGGTAGCGCACCGCCGGGCCGCCCGGCGCGGGGTACCAGCCCACGCCGTAGCCGTCCACGTTGACCGTGCCGCCGCCGCGCATGTCCTTCGGCGCGTACGACTGCCGCACCAGCGAGTGCGGCGGGTCGAGCACCAGCGCGGCGACGGGCACGGCGGGGCCCAGGTAAGCCAGGTGCCGGCACACCGTCAGGTCAGCTCGTCCCGGCTCGCGTCCCGCGCGCAGCGGAACCCGGCGAAGATCTGCCGCCGGATCGGGTAGTCCCAGTTGCGGAACGTGGCCCGCACCGCGGACTGGTCGCTGCCGAACGACCCGCCGCGCAGCACCTTGTAGTCCGGGCCGAAGAAGACCTGCGAGTACTCCGCGTACGGGAACACCTCGAACCCGGTGTAGCCGTGGAAGTCCGAGCTGGTCCACTCCCACACGTCGCCGATCAGCTGGTGCACCCCGAGGGCCGACGCGCCCGCCGGGTACGCGCCGACCGGCGCGGGCGACAGGTGCCGCTGGTCGAGGTTCGCGTGCTCCGCCGTGGGCTCCTCGTCGCCCCACGGGTAGCGGCGGGACCGGCCGGTCGCCGGGTCGAACCGCGCCGCCTTCTCCCACTCGACCTCGGTGGGCAGCCGCTTGCCCGCCCACTTCGCGTACGCCTCGGCCTCGAAGTAGCAGACGTGCACCACCGGCTGGTCCGGGTCGACCGGCTCCGTGCGACCGAACGCGGTGCGGTACCACCGGTCTCCGACGCGCTCCCAGAACCGCGGCGCGACGAGCGACGCCTTGCGCACGTGCGCCCAGCCGGCCTCGCTCCACCAGCGCGGGTCCGTGTAGCCGCCGTCGGCGATGAACTCCGCGTACGCGCCGTTCGTCACCGGCGTGGTGTCGATGAAGTACGGCTCGGTGACGACCTGGTGCGCGGGCCGCTCGTTGTCCAGCGCCCACGCCTCGGTGGACGTGCCCATGGTGAACGGGCCGCCGGGCACCAGCACCTCGGCCGGGCCGACCGGTCCGCCGCGCGGCGGGGGTGGCGCGTCCAGCACCGGGTCGCCGACGCGGAGCTGGTGCGTGGCCAGCATGGTCTCGTCGTGCTGCTGCTCGTGCTGCACGATCATGCCGAACGCGAACCCGCCGTCGACCAGCCGGTGGCCTTCCAGCGGGGTCTTCTCCAGCACGTCGAACACCTTGTCCCGCACCTCGCCGACGTACCTGCGGGCCTCGGCCGGGCCGAGCAGCGGCAGCTCGGGGCGGACCGAGCGGGAGTGCTTGAACGCGTCGTACAGCTCGTCGATGTCGGCGCGGACCGGCTCGCGGCCGCCCACGTCGCGGACGAGCCACAGCTCTTCCTGGTTGCCGATGTGCGCGAGGTCCCACACCAGCGGTGACATCAGCTTGGAGTGCTGGCGGACGAGGTCGTGGTCGTCCACCGCGTCCGTGAGCAGCCTGCTGCGGTCGCGGGCGCGGGCGAGCTGGGCGGCGACCCGGTCGCGCAGGGCTTCGACGTGGGACTGGTCGGTGCTGGTCATGAACGGCCCCCTCCGGTCTTCTCAGCGAGCGTGCGGTGCAGTTCTTCGGAGATCGCGTCGATCTGGCCGACCGACAGGTCGGTGTCCGGCAGCGCGGCGCAGCCCAGCTCGACCACGTCGCGCGCCGCGCGGGCGAGCACCGGGTCGTCGAGGCCGTAGCGCGCGGCGGAGAGCCAGCGGTTCGCGGCCGTCTCGGTGGCCGCGAGCACCGCGTCCACCGTGTCGGGCCGGCCGAACAGCGCGGCCATCAGCACCACCGGCGGCAGCCACCGGCCGTGCGGCGGTGTGTCGAGGTAGCGCACCTCGACGTACCCGCGCGGGCGCACGGGCGGGAACTGCAGCGTCATGTGGTAGTCGAGGTCGTCGCTGGTGGCGGGCCGGTCCAGGCCGCCCGCGACCCAGTCGGCGAACGTGAGCCGGTGCGGCGGCAGCCAGTTCGACCCCGGCCGGCGCACCGCGATGACCGGGGCGTCGAGCACGCGCCTAGCCCACGCGGCGGCCGGGTCGGCGCACACCGCCGCCGGACGGGTGCGCACCGGGTCGGTGGCGTAGAGGGACCGCATCCGGGCGCTGGCCCAGTCGGTGCGCCGGCCGTTGACGCCGGGCGAGTTGGCGAACAGGGCGTTGAGCACGGGGCCGAGCGCGTGCACCGCCGCCCAGCGCTTGGGCAGGTCGTGGGCGAGGCCGAAGTCGAGGCAGACCTGGAGGCCCGCGGTGCTGCACATCATCGTGATGCCCTCCGGCCCGAGCGGGGCGAAGGCGTGTTCCATGGCCGCGTAGCGGGGGACCTGGAGCATCCGGCGGGGCGGCCGGAACGGGTCGGCGCCGTGCTGGCCGAGCCGTAACCGAGCCGGTTCGAGCAGGCCCCGGAGGTGGTCGATGTCGGCCGCGACGGTCTTGATCAGCTCGGTCAGGGATTCCCGCGGCGGGGTGGAGATCTCGACCTGGCCACCCGGTTCCACGGTCAGCGGCGTGCCGGACGGCAGTGGGCGCTGCGGGCTGTCGGGGACGAGGGTCGGCGGTGCGTGCTTGCCGAGCGCGGACGCGAGGGTCCGCGCGTCGAGCGGTCTTGACGGATCTTCGACGTGGTGGACGGTCCATTCGAGTTCGACTCCGAGCAGTCTCGGAGGTCCGTGCTTGAAGCAGACCGAGGCGACGTAGGCCTCGGCCTCCGCTCGATCCCGGAACACCGCCGGGGTCGGCCCCGGAGCCGGGGTATTACGGACAGCAGTCACTTGGCGCACTCCCCGTGATCATTCAGGCTCGTTCGACGCTACACGGGGGCACCGACACTCGCAGCTACCCGAAACCCTTGCGGATCAACGACATGTCGTCGGTCCGCACCAGCGGCGCCCGCCGGACGGACGAGGCCGACCGGAGGCCTTCCCTCCTCCGGTCGCACCCCACCAGGTCCGGGTGGACGTTCCGGGCGCGCCCGCGTGAACACCGCGCGACGCCCGCGTGACTCACGGGTGCACGACGTCGACGTGCAGCACGCGGTCGTTGCCCGGGGTGCCGTCCCGGTCCGACGACGACGTCAGCCACAGGTCGCCCTCGGGGTCCACCTCGACCGTCCGCAACCGCCCGTAGGCGCCTTGGAAGTAGACCTCCTGCTCCACCAGGTTCGACGCGCCGTCGATGCGCAGCCGGTAGAGCCGCTGGCCCGCGGTGGTCGCCACGAACACGTGGTCGTCCACGATCGCCAGCCCGCTGGGCGAGGCGGCCGACGGGCGCCACGTGACCTTCGGCGGCACGGTGCCGTCGCACGACCCGGCCCGCCCCTCGCAGCCGGGCCAGCCGTGGTTGCCGCCGCGCTCGACCAGGTTCACCTCGTCGTACTTCTTGTTGCCGAACTCGGTCGCCCACAGCCTGCCCCGCGAGTCGAAGGCCAGCCCTTGGACGTTGCGGTGCCCGTAGCTCCAGATCGCCTTGCCGGGGAACGGGTTGTCCGCCGGGATCGAGCCGTCGGGGTGGATGCGCAGGATCTTCCCGGCGGTGCTGTCGAGGTCCAGCGCGGCCGCGCCGTTCTGCGCGTCACCGGTCGCGACGAACAGGTGCCGGCCGTCGGGGCTGAACCGCAGCCGCCCGCCGTTGCGGTACCGGTTCTTGGGGATGCCGGAGAGGATCGTGGTCCACTCGGAGAGCACGTCGCCGACCAGCCTGGCCCGCACGACCTGGTTGCCGCCGGCGGCCGTGTGGTGGACGAACACGTGCCCGTCCGCGGCGAACGTCGGCGAGACCACGACGCCGAGCACCCCGCCCTCGCCGCCGGTGTTCTGCGCGCCCGGCACCCGGCCGAGGTCGACGCGCGTGCCGCTCGGCGTGAGCCGGTAGAGCCGGAACTCCTCGCGCTCCGACACCAGGGCCGAGCCGTCCGGCAGGAACGCCACTCCCCACGGCACGTCCGTGCCGGCGAGGATGGTCGTCACCTCGCCGGGCTCCGGCACGCCGGGCGCCGCCCTGCCGCCGGGCGTGGCGGTGATCTCGCCGCCGAACGGCGAGAGGTTGCCCGCCGCGTCCCGCGCCCGCACGGTGAACCGGTACGCCCTGCCCGCGGTGAGGCCGCCGATGGTGGTGGACGTGCCGTCGGCCGTTCCCGCCGGCGCGCCGTCGCGGTGGACGTCGTACGCGGTCACGCCGACGTTGTCGGCGGCCGCGTCCCAGGCCAGGGACACGCTGGTGGGCGTGCGGCCGGTGGCGCGGAGGTTGGCGGGCGCGGTGGGCGCCCGCGCGTCCGGCGGCGCGGCGTCGGTGCGCACGACGACGTTGCCGCTCACCGGCGACACGTTGGGCGTGGCGTCGCGGGCGAGGACCGTCCAGTCGTACTCGGTGTCGGGCGTGAGGCCGGTGACGGTGGCGGTCAACGTCGTGCCGGGCACGCTCGTCATGAGCTGGCCGTGCTGGTAGACGTCGTAGCCGACCACGCCGACGTTGTCGGCGGCCGCGTCCCAGGCGAGCGAGACGGTGGTGGTGGACTTGCCGGTGGCGCGCAGGCCGCGCGGCGCGGTGGGCGCCTCCCGGTCGACGGGCGCGCTCGCCTCGGCCGACCGGCCGGCGGC
>NZ_JBHTLK010000114.1:0-21604 GCF_042678885.1 Saccharothrix hoggarensis | reverse complement strand
GACGAGCGACTCCGGGCCCGCGCCCAGCCGGCGCAACCGCGCGGCGACGTGGTCGGCCCGGCGGCACAGCTCGCGGTAGGTCACGTCGACGCCCGCGGTGGTCACCGCGACCGCGTCCGGCGTGCGCGCCGCCTGCCGGTAGACGAGTTCGTGCAGGATCGCCATTGTCACAGCCCTATTCGGCGGTTTCCCGGATGCTGCGCGGTCGCATGTCCGACCACACCCGGTCGACGTGGTCCAAGCACTCCTGGCGGCTTCCCGTGAAATCGGCGTAAGTCCAGCCGTCGGGCAGCTGCCGGTCGGCTCGCCAAATGGAGTACTGCTCTTCTTCGTTGATCAAGACCACGTATTCGCTCATCGCACTCCGACCAATCTCACCTGCTGGAACGGCTGTCCGATGCCATCTTGGACGCGTCCCGACGGCACGGAGAAGCCCTCACTTGCTTCACAGCGCGGTTCCACCGTGAAGCACCGCTGAACACCCTCAGGTCAGCCGTGCCGTGTTAATCAGGCATTAACAGCGTGGGTCGCTGATTAAATCTTCGAAATAGCCGGCGACCACCGCCGCCTGATAGGAATGCGCCGATCAGCGGATTCCCGCACGGTCGACGGATTCAACTCGCCTGGAGCGCGGAGAAGCGCGAAGAGGAGACCTCGTGGTGGAGACGAACTCCGGCGGCGACGGCGCGACGCGCCACGCCGCCCGGTTGCTGCACGAGATCGCGGGTGGGCTGGCGCGGGCCGGCGCGACCTCCGACACGGTGCTCACCGACCACCTGGAACGGGTGCCGGACGAGCTGGCCGCCGCGCTGGCGGACGTGGTGGCGCTGCCGGACCGGACCACCGGCTGGTCGGTGGCGAGCGGTCTGCTCGCGGAGTTCGGCGACCCCGGGCCCACCCCGCTGCACTGGAAGGAAGGCGGCGGCGAGACGACCCGCGCGGTGGACATCGCGCTCGTGCTCGTCGGCTCGTCGCTCGGCCGGGTGTTCGGCTGGGCCGGGCAGCAGGCCGGGCGCATCGTGCACGACATCGTGCCGAGCGCGGGGTACGAGGACATGCAGGTGGGCGCGAGCAGCACCACCGCGCTGGCCTGGCACACCGAGGACGCGTTCCACCCCGACCGCCCCGACCTGCTGATGCTGGCGTGCTTCCGCAACCACGACCGCGTCGGCAGCCTCCTGTCGAGCATCCGCCGGGTCGTGCTCGACGAGCGCGACCTGGAGGTGCTGAGCCGGCCGGACCTGGTGATCGTGCCGGACGACTCCTACCCCGGCGACTGGGTGGGCGGCGACCTGTCCGAGAACGCCATGGCGACGGTGTGGCGCGCCGACGACGGCCTCTGCCTGCGCTACGACCCGTCGTACACCCGGTTCCTCACCGACGACGCCGAGCTGCGCGCGGCCTACGACCGGCTCGGCGAGGCGATCGACGCCTCCAGCGAGGAGGTGCCGATCCAGGCGGGCGACATCCTGTTGGTGGACAACGACATCGCGGTGCACGGGCGGGCCGCCTACCGGGCCCGGTTCGACGGCACGGACCGCTGGCTCAAGCGCGTGCTCGTGCGGCTGGACCGGCCGCGGCCCGCCGAGCAGCGGTCCGGCGGCTACGACCAGGCCGTGGTGCGGCCGACGTTCCGCGGTCCGGTCGCGGGCTAGGCCGGGGACGCCGTGATTACCGACCCCACGCCGGGCTGGAACGACACCGCGCACGACGTGCCCGCCGTGACGCTGCCGGACCTCTTCGAGGCGCAGGCCGCCCGCACGCCCGACGCGGAGGCGGTGCGCTTCGACGGCGAGGTCGTCACCTACCGGGAGCTGGACGAGCGCGCCAACCGCCTGGCCCACCTGCTGGTCGCGCGCGGCGCCGGACCCGGCGGGATCGTCGCGGTCGACCTGCCCCGCTCGGTGGCGCTGGTCGTCGCCCTGCACGCGGTCCACAAGGCCGGCGCCGCCTACCTGCCGCTGGACGGCGCGGACCCCGTCGAGCGGGTCCGGCGGCAGCTCCTCGACGCCGCGCCGGTGACCGTGCTGACGACGGTCGCGCAGGCAGCCGGGCGTTACCCGTCGGACGCGCACGTCGTCGCGGTCGACTCACCGGACACCGTCGCGGATGTGGCCCGACGGCCCGCCACGAGTCCCGCGCGGTCGGGCGTCACCACGGCCACCCCCGCGTACGTGATCTACACGTCCGGGTCGACCGGGCGGCCGAAGGGCGTGGTGGTCCAGCACGGCGCGATCGTGAACCGGCTCGTCTGGATGCAGCACCAGTACCCGATCGCCGCGGGCGACCGGGTCGTGCAGAAGACGCCGTGCACGTTCGACGTCTCGGTGTGGGAGTTCTTCTGGCCGTTGACGGTCGGCGCGACGCTGTGCGTGGCCCGGCCGGGCGGTCACCGCGACTCCCGGTACCTCGCCGACCTGATCCGCGCCGAGCGGATCACCGTGGCGCACTTCGTGCCGTCGATGCTCGACGTGTTCCTGGACGAGCCGTCCGCCGCCGACTGCCCCAGCCTGGAGCTGGTCGTGTGCAGCGGCGAGGCGTTGTCGGCCGAACTCCGCGACCGGTTCTTCCGGGGCTCCTCCGCCCGGCTGGAGAACCTGTACGGCCCCACCGAGGCCGCCGTGGACGTCACCTACCACTCCTGCTCCCCCGACGACGCCGAGCCGGTCGTCCCCATCGGGCGGCCGGTGTGGAACACGCGGGTCCACGTGCT
Organism: Saccharothrix hoggarensis; assembly: GCF_042678885.1. Taxonomy (GTDB): domain Bacteria; phylum Actinomycetota; class Actinomycetes; order Mycobacteriales; family Pseudonocardiaceae; genus Actinosynnema; species Actinosynnema hoggarensis. The sequence goes on along the minus strand of NZ_JBHTLK010000114.1, from coordinate 18,891 downwards.
CGACGACCGGATGCGCGAGGCGACCGAGGGCGAGCTGTACCTCGGCGGCGCCCAGCTGGCCCTCGGCTACCTCAACCGCCCCGGGCTGACCGCGGAGCGGTTCGTGGCCGACCCGTTCGGCCCGCCGGGCGCCCGCCTCTACCGGACCGGCGACCTCGGGCGCAGGCGTCCGGACGGCGCGGTGGAGTACCTGGGCCGGGCCGACGACCAGGTCAAGATCCGCGGCATGCGGGTGGAGCTCGGCGAGGTCGAGTCCGCGCTCGCCGCCCACCCCGCGGTCGCCCGGGCGGCGGTCGCGGTGCACCGGGACGGGTCGGGTTCGGCGGTTCCCGTCGCGTACGCCGTGCCGGACGGGTCGCGGGCCGGAGCCGTGCGCACCCTGGTCACGTGGGCCGCGGAGGGCTCGACGCCGGACCTGCCGCTGCACCGCGTCGGCCGTGACGTGGTGATGTTCGGCCGCAGCAGGTCCGAGGCCGAGTTCCTGCACGAGGAGATCTTCACCAGGCGCGAGTACCTGCGCGGCGGCATCACCCTCCCGCCCGACGCCGTGGTGTTCGACGTCGGCGCGCACATCGGGTACTTCGCGCTCCAGCTCTCCCAGGAATGTCCACGAGGGACGGTCTACTGCTTCGAGCCGATCCCGGAGCTGTTCGCCACGCTGTCCGCGAACTGCGCCCTGCACGGCGTCGACGCCCGGCTGTTCAACTGCGGCATCGCCGACCGGGCCGGCACGGACACGTTCACCTACTACCCCGAGCTGTCGATCATGTCCGGCCGGTTCGCCGAGGAGGCGGCCGACCGCGCGGTCGTGGAGACGTACCTGCGCAACGGCCTCGCCGCCGAGGCGGGCTCCGAGGCGGGCGCGGTCGCCGCCCCCGACCTGACCGACCTGCTGACCGACCGGCTGCGCGCCACACGCGTGACCTGCGAGCTGCGCACGGTCTCGGACGTCATCGACGAGCACGGCGTGCGGCGCGTGGACCTGCTCAAGGTCGACGCCGAGCGGAGCGAGCTGGAGGTCCTGCGCGGGGTCCGCGCCGAGCACTGGCCGCGCGTGGCCCAGGTCGTCGCCGAGGTGCACGACGAAGGCGGTCGGCTCGACGCGGTGCTGGACCTGTTGCGGCGCCAGGGCTTCACCGTCGACGTCGACCTGTCCGACCCGCTGCGCGGCACCGGTCTGGTCAACGTGTTCGCGCGCCGGCCGGACGCCCCCGCCCCGGCCCCGGTCGTGCGGGAGCGGAGCTGGGCGGTGCCCGAAGCGCTGGTCGAAGACCTCCTCGACCACCTGCGCGACCGGCTGCCCGAGCACATGGTCCCGGTGTCGGTCACGCTGCTCGACCGGCTGCCGCTGACGCCCAGCGGCAAGCTCGACCGCCGCGCCCTGCCCCGGCCCCGCACCGCCACGTCGGCGGGCCGCGCCCCGAACGGCGTCCGCGAGCACGTGCTGTGCGAGTTCTTCGCCGACGCGCTCGGGCTGCCGTCCGTGTCGCCGGACGACAACCTCCTGCGCCTGGGCGCGCACTCGTTGCTGATGGCCAAGCTGGCCGCGCGCGTCCGGGCCGCGCTCGGCGGCGCGGTCGTCCTGAGCGACGTGCTGCGCGAGTCCACCGTGGCCGACCTGGTCCGGCTCGCCGGGGCGCCGGACGGCGGCTACTACGAGCCGGTGGTGGCCCTGCGGCTGCACGGGAAGCTGCCGCCGCTGTTCGCCGTCCACGGGGCGGACGGGCTCGGCCGGCACTTCGCCGCGCTGCTCGACCACCTCGAACCCGGCCGACCGGTCTACGCGTTGCAGGCGCGCGGCCTGAACGGCGACGGCCCGGTCGCGTCGTCGCTGCGCGAGGCGGCGGCCGAGTACGTCGCGCGGGTCCGCGCGATCCAGCGACGCGGCCCGTACCACCTGGCCGGCACGTCGACCGGGGCCGTCATCGCACGGGAGATGGCCGCCGTGCTGCGGGCCGACGGGCACGAGGTGGTGCTGGTTCCCGTGGACGGGACGCCCGCCGGCGCCAACCCGACCGCCGCGCTGCTCGACGCGCAGGCCGCCGCGATGGGCGCCGACCGCGCCGCCGCCGTCGCCGAGGTCACCCGGCGGTTCGCGGACCTCCTCCGCGACCACAACACCGACCACACCCACACCACCGGCCGTACCGACAGCACCGGCCGTACCGACACCGCCGACCACACCCACACCGCCGGCGAGCCGTCCCGCACGCGGGCCGACGACCTGGTGCCCGTCACCACCCGACCCGCCGGCGACCGCGCCCCGACCGCTCCGGAGAGCCTGACGTGACCGCTTCACCGCAGACCGCCGTCCTCCCCGACGAGAGCTGGAACGACACCGCCCGCGAGTTCCGCTCGGACGCCCTGGTGCACCAGCTGGTCGCCGAGGCCGCCGAGCGGCACGGCGACCGGCCCGCGCTGGTGACCGCCGACGCGACGGTGTCGCACCGCGAGCTCGACGCCGCGTCCAACCGGCTCGCCCGGCACCTGAAGGACTCCGGCGTCCCGGAGCAGGCCTACGTCGCCGTGCTGGGCGACCACCGGCCGGCGACCGTCACCGCGCTGCTCGCCGTGGTGAAGGCGGGGGCGGCGTACGTGCCGCTCGACCCGAGGTGGCCCGCCGAACGCCTGGTCACGCTGCTGACGTCGCTGAACGTGCGGTACCTGCTGGTGGACCGCGCGCACTACCCGGTGGCCGAGCGCGTCCGGTGGTCCGTGCCCGGCCTGCGGCACGTGGTGTGCTTCGACGAGCCGGCCGAGCGGCCGTGGGCCGACCGCCTCGACACCGACGTGCTCGGCGAGATGTGGGACGTGGTCGCGGGCAGCGACGACGAGCTGGTGGCCGCGGGCTTCAACCGCGGCGACTCCGCCGGGAGCTACACCGAGGACGACGTCCGGGCGTACGCGCGGCACGTGGCGGGTCTCGTCACCGACGCCCTCGGGCCGTCCGGCGGCGTGCTGGAGATCGGGTGCGGCACGGGTCTCATCCTGCGGGAGCTGGCGCCGCACGTCGCCCACTACACCGGCGTCGACCCGTCCCCCGTGGCGATCGGCAAGGCCGGGGCGCGGCACCCCGGCGCGCACCTCGCCGTCGGCTTCGCGCACGACGTCGCGCGGCACGCCCGCGGGCGGTACGACGTGGCCGTGCTCGCCAGCACCGTGCAGTTCTTCCCGGGGCTGGACTACCTGGTCGACGTGCTGGACGCGGTGGCGGACGTGCTCGGCGAGGGCGGGACCGTCGTGCTCGCCGACCTGATCGACCCGGACCACGAGGAGCACCGCGGGTTGCGCGTGCCCCCGTCGTTCTTCGCCTGGCTGGCCGAGCACGGCGACCGGTTCGCCTCCGTCGAGGTCCGCCGGCGCGACGGCGGGTTCCGCGGCGAGCTGGCCCACCGCTACGACGTGCTGCTCCGGGTGGGCGGTCCGGGTCCGATCGCGCCGGTGACCACCGCCTGGCACGTCGACCGCCGGTCCGCCGACCCGGTGGCCGCGGGCATCGACTCCGACGCGCTGGCCTACGCCATCTTCACGTCCGGCTCGACGGGGCTGCCCAAGGCGGTCGCCGTGCGCCACCGCAGCGTGGTGAACCTGATCGACTGGGTGAACCGCACGTACGAGGTGACGTCGGCCGACCAGCTGCTGATGGTCACGTCGTTCTCGTTCGACCTCTCGGTGTACGACGTGTTCGGCATCCTGGCGGCCGGCGGGTCGATCCGGCTCGTGGAGGACCGGCTGATCGCCGACCCCGACCACCTGGCCGACATCCTGGAGGCCGAGCCCGTCACGTTCTGGGACTCCGCGCCCGCGGCCATGTCCGTGGTCCTGTCGTTCCTGGAGCTGCGCAAGGGCGCGGCGTCCCGTTCGGTGCGGCTGGTCTTCCTCAGCGGCGACTGGGTGCCGCTGACGATGCCGGACCGGCTGCGCGCGCAGTTCCCGTCGGCGCTGGTGGTGGCGCTGGGCGGCGCGACCGAGTGCACGGTGTGGTCCAACCACTTCCCGGTCACGACCGTCGACCCCGACTGGCCCAGCATCCCGTACGGCCGGCCGATGCAGAACGCCCGGTACTACGTGCTGGACGAGCAGCTGCGCACGTGTCCCGTCGGCGTGGCGGGCGACCTGTACATCGCGGGCGAGTGCGTGGCCGCGCGGTACGAGGGCGACCCGGAGCTGACGGCGCGGAAGTTCCTGCCCGACGTGGTCCGCCCCGGCGAGGACCGGATGTACCGCACCGGCGACCGCGCCTGCTGGCTGCCCGACGGCACGATGCGGTTCCTCGGCCGGGTGGACGACCAGGTGAAGGTGCGGGGCTACCGGATCGAGCTGGGCGAGGTGCAGGCGACGCTCAACCGGTGCGAGGCGATGGTCGAGGAGTCGGCGGTGGTGGCATCGTCGGGCGCGCACGGGCCGGAGATCGCCGCCTTCTACGTGCCGCGTGGCGGCGCCGCGCCGGACGACGTGCGGGCCGAGCTGGCGAGGTCGCTGCCGGAGTACATGATCCCCGCGCACCTGGTCGCGGTGGACGAGCTGCCGGTGTCCGCGATGGGCAAGGTGGACCGGAGGAAGCTCGCGGAGATGCTGGGCTGACGGCGCGGGTCGGGCCGCGCCGGACGGCCCTCCCGTATTTACAACGTTGGAAAGGTGCGCTACGACTGTAGGTCCGACAGTGGTCCGCTGACGGCAGTCCGTTCCGCCCTGCCCGGAAGAGGTGGTCATGACCGGCACCCACGACCCTGACGCCCTGGCCCGAGGTCTCTACGAGGACGGCATCATCGCGCTGCGCGGCGCGTTCCCGCCCGAGTGGGCCGACCGCCTCCGCGAGGACGTCGAGGAGCTGTTCCGGGAAGCGCTGGAACGCCCGGACGGCGCGATCGGCCGCGGCCCGAACCGCTACTACGTCGAGATCCACCCCGAACGGCTCCGGGGTTTCGTCGACCTGGTGACCCACCCCTGGGTGGTCGCCGTCGCCGAGGCGGTGCTGGGGCCGGACTACCAGGTCGTCGAGACCGGCTTCGACGTGCCGCTGCCCGGCGCGGTCGCCCAGCCGTGGCACCGGGACTTCCCGGCGCCGAAGGAGACCGTGGAGGACCGCCGGCTCACGTCGCTGGCGTTCAACGTGACGACGGTCGACACGGTCCCCGAGATGGGGCCGTTCGAGATCGCGCCCGGCACGCAGTGGGACGACGGCGCCGAGTTCGACCACGGGATGTTCCCGCCGAAGTCGCACTACCCGCGCTACCACGAGCTGGCCCAGCGCAAGATGCCGCAACGCGGCGACATCTCCGCCCGCTCCGCCCTGACCATCCACCGCGGCACGCCCAACCGGTCGCAGTCCTCCCGTCCCGTGCTGGTCCTCGGGATGGCCGCCGCCGGCGTCGACAACGACCGCAACGACCTGGTGGTCAGCCGCGCGTACTACGAGCGGCTGCCCGACGAGGTCCGCGCGCACCTCGGGTGCCGGGTGGTCGACCGGCTCGAACCGCTGGTGCAGAAGCACACCATCGAAGGTCTCGTGATGGGCGCGGCCGAGTAGCCCGACCGGGCGCGACGGACCCCCGAGCGCCGAGCTGTGTCCGGCACGTCCACCGCCGACTCGGCCCCGGTCGTGCCGCACGCCGACCACCGCGCCGCCGACCACCTGCCGGCCTGACGGGGGCCGTGGTGGTCACCCACGGGTGACCACCACGGCCCCCTCCCAATCAGGGCGCCCAGGGCGCGGCCACGGTCCAACTGCTGTCGGCCGTGACTGTCTGCGGCCGGTTGAAGCCGGAGTCGCCGCCGCCGGACGCGATGTAGACCTGCGAGTCGTAGTGCCGCAGGAACGAGCCCGGCAGGTTGATCGACTCGAGCGTCACGCCGGTGCCGCCGACGCCCGGCCGCGCGCAGAACGTGGCGTCGGCGCGGAGCAGCGCCGAGCCGTCGTCCGGCGAGTTGCGCACGCGGCTGTCGGCGTGCCGGAGGTACTGGCCGGGGAAGTTCACCGACTCGAACGAGTAGCACGACGAGTCGGCCAGCCCGCGCCGCACCGTGTACGTGGCGTCGGCCTTGAGCAGCGCGCTGCTGCCGCTGTTGACGACCTCGGTGTAGGCCAGGCCGCCGGAGTGCCGCAGGTACCGGTCGGTGTAGCCCCACGTGGTCACCCGCAACGACTGGCGCACGTTCGTGGCCAGCTGCACGGAACTGCGCCACAGCGCCGGGTCGGCCACGTTCCAGGTGGCGTCGGCGGCGAAGCTCGTGGGGGTGTCCCAGGCGTTCGGGCCGCCGCTGCGGGCCAGGTACACGTTGTCCGCGTAGTGGCGCAGGTAGGAGCCGCGGAAGTTCAGCGACTCGAACGACGTGCCGCCGGCCGCGAGCCCGGTCCGGGCGCACCACGTGGCGTCGGCCGCGAACGACCCTCCGGTGTCGGCGTCCAGGCGGACCCGGCTGTCGGCGTGCCGCAGGTACCGGCCGGCGAGTTGACCGACTCGAACGAGTAGCAACGCGCGTCGCCCAGGCCGGCCACGGTCCGGTACGACGCGTCCTTGCGGGCGCCGTCGGCGCTGCCGGTGGTGATGACGTCGGTGCGGGCCAGGGAGTTCGCGTGCCGCAGGTACCGGTCGGTGAAGCCCGGCGTCGTCACCCGGAACGACCGGACGTGGCCGAGCGTGAGGGGCACCGGGGAGTTGAGGTTGCGCGAGGCGTTGATCAGGTCGGCGTGCGCGGCGCGCAGCTGGTCGGTGTCCACCTTCTGCACGCGCCGGTCGTACGTGAACAGGCCGTTGTACTCGCCTTCGAGGTCGGTGATCTCGGTGTAGACGTACGCGGAGACGCCCTTGGTGGTCATCAGCTGCCGCACGTCGCGCACCATGCCGGTGTAGCGGTCGTTGAGCTGCGCCTGGCTGAACACCTGCTCGTAGGCGAAGAACTGGCCGTTGGGGCTGTACTCGTGGCCGGGGTTGCGCAGCCCGATCCCGCCGAACTCGCCGAGCACGGAGATCCGCGTCGCCGAGGGCCGCGGCGCGTCCGGGCCGGTGTAGACGTGCCAGTCGATCATCTCACCGGTGCCGGGGTCGCCCTTGGAGGCGCAGCAGTTGTAGCCGCTGTGCGCGTTCATGAGCCGGGTCGGGTCGTAGTTCTTCAGCTCGGTGGTGACGCGCCGGGTGTCGGTGAGGCTCCACTCGCCCCAGCCCTCGTTGAACGGCACGTAGGCGACCACCGCGGGCGAGAACCGGTGCTCGTCGACGATCTCGCGCGCCTCGGTCTCGAACTGCGCGATCTGGGCGGCCGTGCGGTTCGCGTCGAACGCGGGCGTGGACGGGACGTCCTGCCACACGAGCAGGCCGAGCCGGTCGGCGTGGTAGTACCAGCGCGCCGGTTCGACCTTGATGTGCTTGCGCACCATGTTGAAGCCGAGGTCCTTGTGCTTCTGCAGGTCGAACGCCAGGGCCGCGTCGGTGGGCGCGGTGTACAGGCCGTCGGGCCAGAAGCCCTGGTCCAGCGTGCCGACCTGGAACACGAACTCGCCGTTGAGGGTCGGCCTCAGCACGCCGTTGACCATCTTCGTGCCGACCTCGCGCATGCCGAAGTAGCTGACGACCTGGTCGACGGTGCCACCGGACGCGTTGCGCAGCGAGACGCGCAGGTCGTGCAGGAACGGGTCGTCGGGCGACCAGCGCCGGGCGTTCGGCACGGGCACGGAGAACTCGGTGAAGCCGCCGGTGGCCGTGCCCACGACGGTCGGGCCGGCCAGCGCCTCGGCGAAGACGGTGTGCCCGGTGACGTCGCCGCGGGTGAAGACCCGCACCCGGGCGGTGTTGTTCGCCAGGTTCGGGTAGATGTCGACCGAGTAGATGGACGACGTCGGGGTCGGTTCGAGCCACACCGTCTGCCAGATCCCGGACGACGGCGTGTAGAAGATGCCGCTGGGGTTGTTGACCTGCTTGCCGACGGGCTGCTTCTCGCCGCGGCCGTCGGTCGGGTCGTAGACGCGCACGACGATCTCGTTCGTGCCGCCGTTGAGCTGCGGGGTGATGTCGACCTCGAACCGGTCGTAGCCGCCGCGGTGGGTGGTGACCTGCGTGCCGTTGACCCACACCGTGGCCTCGTAGTCGACCGCGCCGAAGTGCAGCTGGACGCGGCGGCCGTTCCACGCGGGCGGCACGGTGAACGTGCGCCGGTAGAACATCAGGTCGCGGTTGTCGTTGCGCATGATGCCCGACAGCGCCGACTCGATCGGGTAGGGCACGAGGACGCGCTCGGGCAGCGTCTGGCCCAGCGGCGGCGCCGCGTTCCGGTTGACGTTGCCCGCCCCGTCCGTGGCCGGGTTCAGGAACTCCCACTCGCCGTTGAGCGACTGCCAGTCGGTGCGGGTCATCTGCGGGCGCGGGTACTCGGGCAGGGGGTTGGTGGTGGACACCTGGCCGGTCCACGGTGTGGTGAGCGGCGGTGTCTTGGGCACGACGGCGGCGGACGCGGCGGGGACGGCCACGAGGCCGCCCGCCAGTGCCAGCACGACCGCCACGGGGGCGAGGAGGCGACGCATGGAACTCCTTCGGAAGCAGGGGAAGGCGCGGCACACGGGGTTGTGTTCGATTGTCGGGCTCAGCCGAAGGCGCGGAGTTCGTAGATTCGGGTGGCGCTGTCGCCGTTCCCGGCGGGTGCTCGGACGTCGAGCCGGACGTGCCGGCCCGACACGCCGCCGACGGGGCGGACCGTGGTGGCCGCGCCGTTGTCGGCCACGCCGACCACCTTCGTCCACGTGGCGCCGTCGTTCGACACCGAGACGCTGAACGCCCTGGTGTTGAACCCAGCCGGTTCGCCGCCGGCCTGGGCGTGCGCGACCTCGAACCGGGTGATCGGCTTGACCGAGCTGAGGTCCACCCGCAGCACGCCCGCGGCCAGCAGGGCGGCTGCGGTGGCGGTGGCGGCTGCGGTGGCGGTGGCGGCGGCGGTGGCGGTGGCGGTGGCGAGCCTGGTCGGGAGAGCGGTCACGGTCGGTGGCTCCGGGTGGCAGGGTGGACGGGGCACGGCGTGTCCGGCGGCGGTCGGCTCGGGTCTCGCGGTCATCCGGGGTCGGCGGTCATCTTCGGTCGGCGGTCCGGGACAGCGAGCGCTGGAGGACCACCACCACGAGCAGGAACGCGCCGCTGACCACGGACTGGTAGTTGCTGTCGAGCGTGCCGATCTGGTTGATCACGTTCTGGATCACGTTGCGCAGGCCGACGCCGATGACGGTGCCGAGCACGGTGCCCATGCCACCGGTCAGCAGGGTGCCGCCGATGACCACGGCGGCGATGGCGTCGAGTTCCAGCCCGACGCCGATGACCGTGACGCCGGACTGCAGGTAGGCGGCCGTCATCGCGCCCGCGAAGCCGGACAGCACGCCCGACATCACGTAGACGAGGACCTTGGTCCGGGCCACCGGCAGGCCCATGAGCAGCGCCGACTGCTCCGCTCCGCCGACGGCGAACACCGACTGCCCGAACGCGGTGCGGCGCAACAGGATGCCGCCCGCCACGCACAGCGCGGCCGCGAGGAACACCGGGTAGCCGAAGCCGAGGATCGTGCCGCGGCCCAGCTCCAGGAACGCCGAGCCGTCGGCGATCCGGTACGTGGTGGAGCCCTCGCTGGTGATCGCCAGCAGCAGGCCGCGGGCGAGCAGCAGGGTGGCGAGCGTGACGATGAACGGCGCCATGCCGGTCTTCGCCACGAGCAGCCCGTTGAGCAGCCCGATCAGCCCGCACACCACGAGCGGCAGCAGGAGCGCGGCGAGGAAGCCCCACTGCGACCCGTACGCGGCGAGCACCCCGCCCAGCGCGTAGACCGAGCCGACGGACAGGTCGATCCCGCCCGTGATGATCACGAACGTCATGCCCAGCGCGATCACGGCCAGGAACGCGCTCTGCAACGCGATGTCCCGCAGGTTGTCCGGGCTGCCGAACCGCGGGAAGGAGATCCACGCGACCACCACCATCAACGCCAGGGCCACGGCGGCGCCCTGGCGTTGCAGCACGCTCACCCAGGACGCCCGGCGAACCCGTGTGTCGACCGTCATCGGTTGCTCCGCTCACGCGCCAGGTAGACCGCGCCGACGATGATGGCGGCCTGCGCCATCTGCGCGGTCGAGTCGGGCAGGTTGTGCTTGATCAGGGTGGCCCGGACGAGCTGCATGAGCAGCGCGCCCATGACGGTGCCGAGGACGCGAACGCGGCCACCGGTCAGCGGCGTGCCGCCGACGACCACGGCGGTGATGGCGGACAGCTCCATGAGCAGGCCGATGTCCGCCGGGTCTGACGCCGACAGCCGGGCGGTGGACAGCACCCCCGCCACGGCCGCGAGCACGGCGCAGATGGCGTACACGCTCAGGAGCGTGCGCTTGACCGGGAGACCGGCCAGCGCGCTCGCCGCCCGGTTGCCGCCGATCGCGACGAGCTGCCGCCCGAACGTCGTCCGCCCCATCAGGAGCGCGACGAGCACGGCGAACACGCCGGCCATGACCACGCTGACCGGGATGCCGAGCACGTCCCCGGTGCCGAGCCACAGGAACGTCGGGTCGTGCAGCTGGGTGAGCCGCCCCTCGGCGATGACGAGAGCGAGCCCGCGCCCGCCGACGAGCAGCGCCAGTGTCGCCACGATGGGTTGGATGCCGAGGTAGGCGACCAGGACACCGTTGAACATGCCCGCGATGAGCCCCGCGACGATCGCGATGGCCACGGCGGGCAGCGGGCCGTACCCCAGGTAGAGCGGGATGAGCGCGGCGGACAGCGCCATCACCGCGCCCACGGACAGGTCCACGCCTTCCGTGCCGATGACCAGCGCCATGCCGAGCGCGACGATGCACACCGGCGCGGCCTGGATGAGCTGGGTGCGGAAGTTCCCGACGGTCATGAAGTTCGCCGTGAACGCGATGTTGAACAGCAGCAGGGCGACGACGGCGGCGTACACGCCGTAGTCCTGCAACCAGCGCGCCAGGCGGCGGCGGTCGAGCGCGAGGGCCGTCATGACTCCCCCTCACCTGACCGCCCGGCCTTGGACTCCGCGGCCGTCGACTCCGCGGCCGTCGACTCCCCTGCCCTCGACTCCCCTGCCCTCGACTCCCCTGCCCTCGACTCCCCGGCCGCCGCGTCCCCGGAGGCGATCGCCGCGAGCACGTTGTCCTGGGTCAGCTGGTCGCCGACCAGCTCGCCCACCACCGCGCCGTCCTTGAGCACCACGAGGCGGTCCGCGCCGTCCAGCAGTTCCTCCAGTTCCGAGGAGATCAGCAGCACGGCCAACCCCTCCTGCGCGAGCTCGTCGATCAACGCCTGCACCTCGGCCTTGGCGCCGACGTCGATGCCGCGGGTCGGCTCGTCCAGCAGCAGCACCTTGGGCTGCGTGCACAGCCACCGCGCCAGCAGCACCTTCTGCTGGTTGCCGCCGGACAGCTCGGAGACCTTCTGCTCCGGGCTCGACACCTTGATGCGCAACCGCTTGACGAACGTGTCGACGATCCTGTCCTGCCGGTCGCGGCTGACCACGCCGAAGCGGGACAGCTGCGGCAACGCGGCCAGCACGATGTTCTCCCGCACGGACAGGTTCGGGATGATGCCCTCGGCCTTGCGGTCCTCGGCGAGCATGTTGACGCCCGCGCGCATCGCGTTCGGGACGCCGGGGCCGAGCGCGGCGCCGCCCACCAGCACGGTGCCGGAGTCCAGCGGCAGCGCGCCGACGATCGCGCGCGCCGTTTCGGACCGGCCGGAGCCGAGCAGCCCGGCCAGGCCGACCACCTCGCCGGGCCGGATGGACACCGACACGTCGCTCAGCCGGGTGCCGCTGGTGAGGCCCTTCGCCTCCAGCACGGGTTCGCGGCCCGCGTGGTGGTCCACGCCGAACGCGGTGGCGCCGTGCTCCCGGATGTCGCCGACGCTGCGGCCCAGCATCATCGACACCAGTTCCAGCCGGGACAGGTCCGCCAACGGGCCGGTGTGCACGTGCTTGCCGTCGCGCAGCACCGTGACCCGGTCGCAGATCCGGTACAGCTCGTCCATGCGGTGGCTGACGTAGACGATCGCGATGCCGCGCTCGTGCAGCCGCTCGACGACGGAGAACAGCGTCTCCACCTCGCGCGGCTCCAGCGACGACGTCGGCTCGTCCATGATCACCACGTCCGCCTCGGTCGCCACGGCCCGCGCCAGCGCGACCATCTGCTGGGCGCCCACACCGAGCGTCCCGAGTGGACGGCGGACGTCGGAGTGGATGCCGTAGCCCGCCAGCACCCCGGCCGCGTCGGCGTTCATCCGCTTCCAGTCCACCAGCCCGCGCCGGCGCGGTTCGCGGCCGAGGAAGAGGTTGCCCGCCACGCTCATCAGCGGGACGAGGTTGACCTCCTGGTAGATGGTGGAGATCCCGGCTCGCTGCGCGTCGACCGGCCGGGTGAACACGACGGGCTCGCCGCGGTGCAGCAGCGTGCCGGAGGTGGGGCGGTGCACGCCCGTCAGCACCTTGATGAGGGTGGACTTGCCGGCGCCGTTCTCGCCGACCAGGGCGTGCACCTCCCCCGGCTCCAGCTTGAACGACACCCGGTCGAGGGCCCGCACGCCCACGAACTCCTTGGTGACGTCGACGACTTCCAGCACCATCAGTACGCGTTCCCCAGCTTCGCGGCGGCGTTGGCCTCGTCGTACTGGTCGTCCGAGATGATCACGGTCTCCGGGATGGCCTTGCCATCGGCGAACTCCTGCAGCGTCTGGAACGCCAGCGGGCCGAAGCGCGGGTTGGACTCGATCACGGCGTTGTAGGCGCCGTCCGCGACGAGCTGCACGGCGTTGCGCGTGCCGTCCACGGACACGATCTTGACGTCCTTGCCGGGCGTCTTGCCCGCGGCGCGCAGCGCGGTGACCGCGCCGATGCCCATCTCGTCGTTCTCCGCGTACACGGCGGTGATGTCCGGGTTGGACTGGATCAGCTGCTCCATCACGGCCTGGCCCTTGGAGCGGTCGAACTCGCCGGTCTGCTCGGCCACGACCTGCAGACCCGCGGGGATGTTGTCCTTGAAGCCCTTGGTGCGGTCGGTGGTCACGTTGTTGCCCGACGAGCCCAGCAGGATCGCGACCTTGCCCGTGCCGCCGGTCGCCTTCACCATCGCCTCGGCGGCGCGCTTGCCCTGGTCGACGAAGTCCGAGCCGATGAACGTCAGGTAGTCCGCGCACGGCTTGGAGTTGACCTTGCGGTCGACCGTGATCACCGGGACCTTCTTGGCCTTGGCCGCGTCCAGGGCGGGCTGGAGGCCGTCGGAGTTCAGCGGCGCGACGACGAGCAACTGCGCGCCGCGGTCCAGCAGCGACTTGATGTCGCTGATCTGCTTGTTCAGGTCGCTCTGAGCGTTGGTGACGAGGAGCTTGTCGGCGGGGACGCCGAGCCTGGCCGCCTCGTCCCTGATCGACTGCGTCTCCGCGATGCGGAACGGGTTGGCCTCCTTCTCCGACTGCGAGAAGCCGATGATCGCGTCCTTGACGTCGACCTTCGGGTAGCCGATCTGCTCGCGGGCACAACCGGGTCCGGACGACTGGGTGGCCGCGGCCGACGCGGCCGGCCCCGCGCTGCCGCCCGTGGCGCTCTGGTTCTCGCGTGCCGTGCAGGCGGTCATCAGGAGGGCCGCCGCCGCCACGGCGGCAGCGGCGCGGATTAACTGTGGCATGGGGTGCTCCTCATCCGGGTGTACGTGACTCGCGTCACGTGTCGCTTTTTACATCGTTGATACAACGTTGTAAAGCATCCGGTCGCTAGCATCCCGCAGCACCGTCGTCGGATGGAGGCAGTGGTTGGCCACGCTGAGAGACGTCGCCGCGCTCGCGGGCGTGTCGGTGAAAACGGTGTCCAACGTGGTCAACGGCCACGCGTTCGTCAAAGCCGAGAACCGCCGCCGGGTCGAGGAGGCCTTGGTGGCGACCGGCTACCGGCCCAACCTCGGCGCGCGCAACCTGCGGCGCGGTCGCACCGGTTTCCTGGCCCTGGTGCTGCCGGAACTGGACATCCCCTACTTCGCCGAGCTGGCCGCCCTGGTGCTCCGCGCCGCCCAGGCCCACGAGTGGAACGTGCTCATCGAGCAGACCTTCGGCACGCGCGAGGGCGAGCGCGCGACCCTCGCGTCCCTCGGCGCCCACCTGATCGACGGCGCCATCGTGAGCCCAGAAGCGTTGATGGAAGGCGACTTCGCCGCGCTCGCGCCGGGCATCCCCGTGGTCATGCTCGGCGAGCACACCGTGGACCTGCCGCTCGACCGCGTGGGCATCGACAACGTACGGGCCTCCGAAGAGGCCGTGCGGCACCTCGCATCCCTGGGGCGCACGCGGATCGCCGCCATCGGCGCGCACCCGCACCGCGACACGGCCGCGCAACGCCTCCAGGGCTACCGGTCGGCTCTCGCCGCGGCCGGGTTGCCGCCGCGCGACGACCTCGTGGCGACCGCCCTGAACTACCACCGCCGCGACGGCGCGGAGGCCATGGCCGCGCTGGCGGCCCTCCCCGACCCGCCGGACGCGGTGTTCTGCTTCAACGACCTGCTCGCCGTCGGCGCCCTGCGCACGGCCGCCGAACGCGGCCTCCGCGTGCCCGAGGACATCGCCGTGGTCGGCTTCGACAACACCGAGGAGGGCGCCTACGGCCGCCCGTCGCTGACCACCGTGGCCCCCGACAAGGCCGCCATCGCCGAGGCCGCCGTCCACCTCCTGCGCCGGCGCGTCGAGACGTCCGACCTGCCACCCGAGGACATCCGCACCCCGTTCCGCCTGGTGGTCAGGGAGAGCACCGCCGGCTGACCCCCAGCCGGAACGGCCACCTCACCGCCGACCGGACGGGGTCGAGCGCGTTCGCACGTCCCGCGAACCTCACCGCGACCGGGTCACCCCGGCGAGGTCGAGCAGGCGGACCATGTCGTGGAAGCCCTCGACGCACGCGGTGTGGACGGCGTTGTGGCGGTGAGAGGTCTGCGCGAACAGGAGCAGGAAGTACGGGTCGACCGCGTCCGGGTCGTCGACGCTCGCCTCGACCACCTCGCCGGTCACGACGTTCTCGAACCGGCAGTGCTCGCCGTGCTCGTCCGCCGTCCACGTGGCGCCGAACTCCTCGACCTCACCGTCGTGCCCGGCGCTGTCCGCGGTGGCGTGGAGACGTGCGACGAGCGCTCCGGCCCGGTGCCGGAACTCGGTGACGAGCCGGTCGAGGTCGCCGCGGAGCCGCACCGCCTCCGCCTCGGCGACGAGGCGCAGCACCACGAGCCGCGGTCCGCCGCCCGGCCCGCCCGGGGACGCGATGACGTGCAGGTCGTCCGGCAGCGCCGCCCGCAGCGCCCGTGCCACCCCGGACACCTCGGACATGTCCACAGCGGACTCGACCGGGAGCGTCAGCGGGCTCCCCCGCCGGACCCGCCGCCGGACCTCCTCCGGCGTGAGCTGCCCCCACGGCGAAACGTCCACGGCGACGAGCGTAGGCGACGGCGACCGCCGGTATCACCCGGTCGGGCGCCGGCATCGAGTGGTGGAGTCGCCGAACCCTGGAGGACCGAACCATGACCGACCACGAGCTGTGCCAGGCGCGGGCGGACGCCGGCCGCGCGAAGTCGCTGGCCGCGACCACCTCGCCGTTCACGATCGCCGTCCGCTTCCTCGGCGGGCTGAGCGACACGCAGATGGCCGCGTTCGCCGCCGCCGCCGACCTCTGGGTGGAGGTGATCGTGGGCGACCTGCCCGACGTCCTCGTGGACGGCGAGGTCGTCGACGACGTGCTGATCCTGGCCGAGGGGCGGGACATCGACGGCCCCGGCAAGGTCCTGGGCATGGCGGGCCCGACGCACGTGCGGCCGCGCGAGGCGGGCCCGTCGGCGTTCACCCCCGTCAAGGGCGTGATGCGGTTCGACACCGCCGACCTGGCCCGGATGGAGGCCACGGGCGTGCTCGGCGACGTCATCACCCACGAGATGGGCCACGTGCTGGGCATCGGCACGCTGTGGGACCTGAAAGGGTTGATCACCGGCGCGGGCACGGCCGACCCGCGGTTCACCGGCGCGGGCGCGATCGCCGAGTACCGCAAGCTGCGCGGCGGCACGTCCGACGAGCCGGTCCCGGTCGAGAACACCGGCGGTCCGGGCACGGCCGACGGCCACTGGCGCGAGCGCGTGTTCGGCGACGAGCTGATGACCGGCTTCGTCGGCGACGCGGGCAACCCGCTGAGCCGCCTGACCGCGGCCGCCCTCGGCGACTTCGGCTACGCCGTCGACGTGGACGCCGCCGACCACTACGCGCTGCCCACGCCGTCGACCGTCGCGGCGCTCCTCGCCGAGGCCCCGCCGGGCCACGACGTCGCGCGGCCCACGCCGGTCGTCCTGCCCGCGGCGAGCCTCGACGCGCGCTGACGGGCGACACCTCGCCGGACGCGCTGCCCCCGGCCCCGCCGGTCAGTAACCTGGGCCGGTCGAGCGGAGGGCGACGTGGACGTCACGGCAGTGCTGGCGGCAGCCGCGGGTGGGGACCAGGGGGCGTGGAACACGCTGGTCGAGCGGTACAACGGCCTCCTGTGGTCCATCGCCCGCGGCTACCGGCTGGGCGAGGCCGACGCCGCGGACGTCGTGCAGACGACCTGGGTCAGGCTGGTCGAGCACCTCGACCGGATCGACGACCCGGAGCGGCTCGCGTCGTGGCTGGCCACGACGGTCCGCCGGGAGTGCCTCCAGCTGATCAGGCGCACGGGCAGGCAGCGGCGCGCCGGCGACGACGAGTCGTTGGACGAGCTGCCCGACCCCGGACCCGCGCCGGACGAGTCGATCCTGGCCGACGAGCGCGACGCCGCGCTGTGGCGGACCCTCGCGGCCCTGCCGGAACGCTGCCAACGCCTGCTCCGCGTGCTGATGGCCTCACCGCCGCCCGCGTACGCCGAGGTGGCCGCCGCACTCGACATGCCGGTCGGCAGCATCGGCCCGACGCGTCAGCGCTGCCTGGGTCGGTTGCGCGAACTCGTGCGCGACGACGCGTTGCTCGGCGCGGACTGGACGGAGGACCGGTCGTGAACGACGACGAATTCCTGGAGCGCCTGCGGCGTGCCGCGGCCGCGGTGGACCCCGTGCCGGACCTCGTCACGCGTGGCGCGCAGGCCGCCCTGTCCACCCGGCGGGTGGACGAGGAGCTGGCGGAGCTGGTGGCGGACTCGGAGCTGCTCGCGGGCGGGCAGGTCCGCGCGGCGGACGACGACGTGCGGCTGCTGTCGTTCGAGGGCGCCGGGGTGTCGGTGGAGCTGCAGGTGGAGTACGCGGGCGGTCTGGTGTCCTTGCGCGGCCTGGTGTCCGGGGCGTCCGGCGAGGCCGTGGTGGAGGTGGCGGGCGAGCGCCGCGCCGCGCCGATCGACGAGGAGGGCTGGTTCGTCGCGTCGGGGCTACCGCGCGGCGCGACCCGCGTGCGGGTGACCGCCGTCGACGGGACGGCGGTCGTGACCCGCTGGACTTCGGTGTAGCGGCCGGGAGATCGGTGCCGGGGCGTGATGATCGGGACTGGCGACCACGTAAGGCCGCCAGTCCCGCTGCGATCGGCGAGGTCGAGCCAAGCGAAGGGGATCAGCCGGGCCGGGCGGTCAGGCGCTCCCGAGCCCTCTCACGAACGGCACGTCCCTGGGACCGTTGACGTCGAAGACCTCGACCTTCCCCGGCGGCGAGGCCAGCAGCTCGTCCGCGACGGCACGCGCGGTCCGGCCGTCGCCCATGCGCGCGGCGATCCAGCCGGTGACGGTGGCGGCGGCGAACGACGTGCCGCTCCAGATCGCCCAGCCGTGGTACCCCTCCGGGTAGCCCGGCTCGAAGTACGGGCCGACGACGTCCACGCCGCTCGCGTAGACCGAGACCCACGGCCCGTACCCGCTGAACGCCGCGACCGCCGGTTCGTCATCCGGGGTCGCCGCGCCCACCGCGAGGACCTTCGCGGGCTCCGGGTCCTCGACGCGCTCCCTGCGCAGCACGGTGCCCGCCGGGAACTGCACGCCCGACGTGCCCCGGTTGCCGGCGGCGCAGACCACGACGACGTCGGAGTCCAGCCTCCGCAAGGCGTTCTCGATGGCCCTCGGCGCGCTGTCCTCCCACGTGCTGCCCGAGAACGACAGGTTGATCAGCGTGACGCCCTCCGCGCGCAGCGCGTCGACGGCCGCCGCGACGGCCAGGTCCTCGACCTCGCCGGACGTCTTGTCGATCACGCCCTTCATGTGCACCACGGCGTTCGGCGCCTCCCGGACGACCAGGGCGGACACGAACGTGCCGTGCCCGGCGGAGCCCGTCGGGTTGCCCTCGGCGTCCCGGGCGACGGTGTCGACGTCGTCCGGGCCGTACTCCACGCGTCCCCGGAGGTACGGGTGCGGCTCGCCGTCGCGCTCCACGACCCCGACGTCGACCACGCCCACCCGCACCTGCTCGCCGGCGCCGACCGGCGGCGGTTCCGGCAGGGACTTGTCCGTCGGGCGCGGCCGCAGCAGGCCCCAGATGATGCGGTCGCACGTGAACACGTGGTTCGGGCTCACGCGCAGGCCCGTGCCGTGGCGCGCGCGCAGTTCGGCCAGCAGGTCCGGCACGGCTCGCCGGTCGGGTTCGCCGACGAACCGCAGCAGGGGACCGCGGCGGTCGGCGGCCCGATATCCGTGACCGGCCAGTTCCGATCGGATCAGGCCACAATCGTCGACGTGGACCAGCAGCTCGTCGGCGCGGTACTGGTAGCGGCTCATCCGCTGCCTCCCTCGAACGGGGTACTCGGTTCGCAGTCCAGATGCCCGGTCACCGCAAGCTGATACCACGGCAGGTCGGAGCGCAAATGGAACGGTCGGCCCTGGCCACGGCCTACGAGGCGGCGGACCTGGCGTTCGGCGACCCGGTCCGGGCGCGGGCGCTGGCCGCGGCGGCCCGCGCGGAGC
>NZ_JBHTLK010000113.1:0-21811 GCF_042678885.1 Saccharothrix hoggarensis | reverse complement strand
CAGGCCCGCCGGGCGCAGCGCGCCCAGCGACCGGAGCTGCGGCAGGTGCGCGCGGACCGGCGCGGTGAGCCGGTCCGGGTCGAGCGGGCGAGCCGTACCCCTCCGCACCGGCTCGAACAGCTCGACCAGCACCCGCGCCTCGGCGGCGGGCACGTCCGGGAGGAGGTAGGCGAGGTCCGCGCCGGCGTGCACGACCAAGCCCTCGTCCCGCACCTGGGCGCGCCAGGCCGGGTCGGGCACGAGCGCGGTCATCGGACCGGCTCGTCGTGGTCGTCGCCCCGGTCGAGGAACCGCTGGATCGTCGGCTCGTCGGGGACCTCGTCGTCCTCCTCGGTGTCGATGAGACGTTCCGCGATCGGCACCGGTTCCTCCACCCACGCGGGTTGGAAGTCGTCGCTGGGCAGCAGCCCGTGCCGGCGCGCGAACTCCTCGGCGGCGTCCCGGATCGACTCGCGCAGCGTGCCGATGACGACGGTCTCGGCCGTGTAGGTCAGCTCCACGAGCAGCGCGCGCATCCGGTCGAGCTGGTCGTCCTGGCCCGCGTTGTCGGCGAGCTGCGGCCACAGCCTGCGCTCGAACACCTCCACGAAGTCGGCGGCGATGCCGTCGGTGGCCGTGCGGAGGTTCGCGAACTTGTCCAGCACGTCGTCGCTGGGCACGGTCAGCGCGGCGAGCCGGTTGCCCGCCTCCAGCGCCCAGCGGCGGGCGTGCGGCCAGCCCCGCCGCCACCGGACCAGGCCGAGCTGCACGGCGCGGCGCAGGACGCGCGGCCGGACATCGCCCAGCGGCACCAGCCGGCTGATGTCGCGGACCCGGATGCGGACCCAGTCGTCGGGGCCCTCCGCCTCGCCGACGCCCAGCACCGCGGCGACGCTGGCGCCCTTCTCGCGGGCCTTGACCAGCTCGGCGATCGCGGGCAGCGAGAAGCCACGCGCCTGGAGGCGTTGGACGAGGGTGAGGCGTTCGAGGTGGGAGGCGTCGTAGTAGGCGACGCGGCCCTGGCGGCGCGGCGGGTGCAGCACGCCCTTGGTCTGGTACATGCGGATCGTGCTGCCGGGCAGGCCGACCCGCACCGCCAGCTCGTCCACCGTCAGTTGCTCCACGACGCCGATCTTGGTGGGTCGCCGTTCGTGGAGTCAATACTCTTCGAGTTATTACTCGAAGAGTTACAGGTGGAGGAGCATGCGCGAGTTGCCGAGGGTGTTCGGCTTCACGTACGAGAGGTCGAGGAACTCGGCGACGCCCTCGTCGGCCGACCGCATGATCTCCTCGTAGACCTCGGGGGAGACGGGCGTGCCGTCGATCTCCACGAAGCCGTGCCGGCCGAAGAACGTGGTCTCGAAGGTCAGCACGAACAGCCGCTCCAGCTGGAGCTCGCGGGCCGTCTCGATGAGCCGGCGCACGATCCGGTGCCCGATGCCCCGCCCCAGCGCCTCCGGCGCCACCGCCACCGAGCGGATCTCCGCCAGGTCCTCCCACAGCACGTGCAGGGCGCCGCACCCCAGCACCGCGCCGTCCTGCTCGGCGACCCAGAACTCCTGGACGTCCTCGAACAGCGTCACCAGCGGCTTGGCCAGCAGCACCTTGCCGGCGTACGCGTCGATCAGGGTCTTCATCGCACGCACGTCACCGGTCCGGGCCCGCCGCACGTTGATCGGGTCGTTCACGGGTCAAACGTAGGCCTCGCCCCGACGGGCCGAGCGCCCAGGTGACCGGAAACGGGCCGCCCGGCGTCACCGCCGCCGGGTCTTCGGACGCCCGTGCGACGAGTGCCGTCGTCGGTCGCGCGGACGCCGCGGTGAGGCGTGCGGCACGTGCCCCCGCACGGACGACGCACGGCCGGGCGGCGACGGCCACCGCGCCGGTTACGCTGAGCACCGTGTCTTCCCCCACCACGTCCAAGCGCGTCGCCATGCTGACCCTCGGGTGCGCCCGCAACGAAGTCGACTCCGAAGAGCTGGCCGGTCGCCTCACCGCCGGCGGCTGGGAGCTGGTCGACGACGAGGCCGACGTGGTCGTGGTCAACACGTGCGGCTTCGTCGAGTCCGCCAAGAAGGACTCCGTGGACACGCTCCTCGCCGCCTCCGACAGCGGCGCGAAGGTCGTCGCGGTCGGGTGCATGGCCGAGCGGTACGGCGCCGAACTGGCCGACAGCCTCCCCGAGGCGGACGCCGTGCTCGGGTTCGACCACTACGCGAACCTCGCCGAGCGGCTGGACGACGTCCTCGCCGGCCAGACCGTCGAGTCCCACCAGCCGGTGGACCGCCGCACGCTGCTGCCGCTGACCCCCGTGCAGCGCCCGGCCGTCGTCGAGGACGTCCAGGTGCCCGGCCACGGCTGGGGCCCGCGCGTGCTGCGCACCCGCCTCACCGACACGCCCGTCGCGCCGCTGAAGATCGCCTCCGGCTGCGACCGCCGCTGCTCGTTCTGCGCGATCCCGTCGTTCCGCGGCGCGTTCGTGTCCCGCCACCCGGACGAGGTGGTGGCCGAGGCCATGTGGCTGGCCGAGCAGGGCGTGCGCGAGGTGTTCCTGGTCTCCGAGAACTCCACCTCCTACGCCAAGGACCTGCCGCGCGAGCTGGGCGGCCTGGAGCGGCTGCTGACCAGGCTCGCCGCCGTGCCCGGCATCGACCGCGTCCGCGTCTCCTACCTCCAGCCGGCCGAGACGAAGCCCACGCTGGTCAAGGCCATCGCCACGACGGACGGCGTCGCCGACTACTTCGACATGTCCTTCCAGCACTCCAGCGCGTCCGTGCTGCGCCGGATGCGCCGGTTCGGGTCCACCGAGTCGTTCCTCGGCCTGGTCGAGCAGATCCGCTCCCTCGCGCCGCGCGCGGGCATCCGCAGCAACGTCATCGTCGGCTTCCCGGGCGAGACCGAGGAGGACGTCGCCGAGCTGGAGCGCTTCCTCACCGCGGCCAGGCTCGACGCGGTGGGCGTGTTCGGCTACTCCGACGAGGACGGCACCGAGGCCGAGGGCCTGCCGGACAAGCTGGACGCCGACACGATCGCCGAGCGCGTCACGCGGATCTCGAACCTGGTCGAGGAGCTGACCTCGCAGCGCGCGGAGGACCGCGTCGGCGAGGAGGTCGTAGTCCTGGTCGAGACCGCGGAGGACGACGACAACGACTGCGTCGGCCGGGCCGCCCACCAGGCGCCCGAGGTCGACGGCGAGTGCGTCGTCACGAACGCCGACGGCCTGGAGGTCGGCGACCTGGTGCGGTGCCGGGTGGACGCGTCCGAGGGCGTCGACCTGGTCGTCACAGCGATCGAGGTGCTCCCGAGGTGACCGAACCCGCGCGCGTGCCGGTGCTGAACATCGCCAACGTGCTGACGATGTCCCGGCTGGTGCTCGTGCCGGTGTTCCTCTACCTCCTGTTCGCGGAGGACGGCCACCAGTTCTGGTGGCGGCTGGCGGCGTTCGGCGTGTTCGCCGTGGCGTCGGTCACGGACCACGTGGACGGCAACCTGGCCCGCAAGCTCGGTCTGATCACCGACTTCGGCAAGATCGCCGACCCGATCGCGGACAAGGCGCTGACCGGCGCCGCGCTGATCGGCCTGAGCCTGCTCGGCGAGCTGCCGTGGTGGGTGACGGTCGTCATCGCCGTGCGCGAGCTCGGCGTGACGCTGCTGCGGTTCTGGGTCATCCGGCACGGCGTGATCCCGGCCAGCCGCGGCGGCAAGGTGAAGACGCTCGTGCAGATCTTCGCCATCGGCCTGTACCTGCTGCCGCTGCCGCCGTGGCTGGAGTTCGTCGCCGTGGCGATGATGGGCGCGGCCGTGGTGCTGACCGTGGTCACCGGCGTCGACTACGTGATCCGCGCCGTGCGGCTGCGGGCGCGCGGGAAGCGGGCGGTGGCCGGGGCGTGAGCGCCGAGGACGTCGTGCGCGCCCTGAAGCGGCGCGGCGAGACGGTGGCGACGGCCGAGTCGCTCACGGCGGGGCTGGTGACCGCCGAGCTGACGTCCGTGCCGGGGTCCAGCGCCGTCGTGCGCGGCGGGCTCGTGGTCTACGCCACCGACCTCAAGCACGCGCTCGCGGGCGTGGACGCGGCCCTGCTGGCCGACCTCGGCGCGGTGCACCCCGAGGTGGCCCGGCAGCTCGCCGAGGGCGCGCGGGAGCGCTGCGGGGCGACATGGGGGCTCGGCCTGACCGGCGTGGCCGGCCCGGACTCCCAGGACGGGGTCGCGCCCGGCACCGTCCACATCGGTTTGTCCGGTCCGTCCGGTTCGTTCGTCGACACGCTCACTCTCGGTGGTGATCGTCACGAAGTACGGGCAAGATCGACGGCGGCGGCGCTGGACCTCCTGCACACCCACTTGGAGATCCCGGACGAGTGACATGAGCAGCGCGTTCCCGGTCACACCCGCGCACGGCCGCGGGAACTTACCCGTGAGTTCACTCGTTCGCCCTTGGCGGACGTGTCCGGAAGTCACTGCCCGTCGACGGAACGGGTCGGTAACGTGGTGGCACGGCCGGCCGGAAGGAGGCGCGCGATGACCGTGCTGCTACGCGAGGCGATCGGTGATCGGCTCCGCCATGCCCGCACCACCCAACGCCGCACGCTGCGCGAGGTCTCCAGGACCGCCCGCGTCAGCCTGGGGTACCTCTCCGAGGTGGAGCGTGGCCGCAAGGAGGCGTCCAGCGAGCTGTTGGCCGCGATCTGCGAGGCGTTGGACCTGCCCCTGTCGGAACTGCTGCACCTGGTCGCCTCGGACATCGGCGCGGTCCAGCAGCCGGTGCCCACCCCGGCCGAGCTGACCGAGCGCGCCGCGCCCGCGTCGGCGAGCCTGGAGGGCGGCGCCCTGGTGCCGGCGGTGATCGGCAACGACCTGTCCGACCTGCGGTTGCAGCCCGTGCTCACGCACCGGCTGTCCACCGCGATCAGCAAGCCGCGCAACGCGGTGGTGGCGGCGTAACCCAGCGCACCCGTGCGGAAGCCGAGCCGGTCCGACCGGCTCGGCTTTCGGCGTTGGCGGGGACCGTGCAACGAGTTGGCAACCGCCCGCGGGGTCGGCGCGTGCGCCCGCACCCCTACGGGCAGGATGACCATGTCGACGAAAGTCGGGGGGTGACTCAGGGTGAACCCGGATATCTCCCCAGGTCGGTGGAAGCAGCGCGGGACAACTGACACGATGGAACCAACACCGGCACCGGGTCGTTGCCAATCACGAGCGCGAGCCAGGGAAGTGCGGAGAAGGCAGGCGTAGGAGATGGCCAACCCTTTCGTGAAGGCATGGAAGTACTTCATGGCGGCGTTCTCGTCCAAGATCGATGAGCACGCCGACCCGAAGGTGCAGATCCAGCAGGCCATCGAGGAGGCTCAGCGGCAGCACCAGGCGCTGTCCCAGCAGGCGGCCGCGGTGATCGGCAACCAGCGCCAGCTCGAAATGAAGCTCAACCGCCAGCTCGGCGAGGTGGAGAAGCTCCAGGCCTCCGCACGTCAGGCGCTCGTGCTCGCCGACGAGGCCCGCGCGAAGGGCGACGAGGCGAAGGCGGCGCAGTTCGAGACCGCCGCCCAGGGCTTCGCCACGCAGCTGGTGACGTCGGAGCAGAACATCGAGGACCTGAAGACGCTGCACGACCAGGCGTTGCAGGCCGCGACGCAGGCCAAGCAGGCCGTCGAGCGCAACGCGATGGTGCTCCAGACCAAGCTCGCCGAGCGCACCAAGCTGCTCAGCCAGCTGGAGCAGGCGAAGATGCAGGAGCAGGTCTCGCACTCGCTGCGCCAGATGACCGAGCTGGCCGCGCCGGGCAACACGCCGTCGCTCGAAGAGGTCCGCGACAAGATCGAGAAGCGGTACACGACCGCGCTCGGCTCGGCGGAGCTGGCGCAGAACTCGGTGCAGGGCCGGATGCTGGAGGTCCAGGCGTCGACCACCGAGATGGCGGGCCACTCGCGGCTGGAGCAGATCCGCGCGTCGATGTCCGGCGGCAAGGTCGCCGGCGAGGTGACGAGCGGTCAGCCGGCGAGCGCGAGCGCGAGCATCCAGCAGGAAATCCAGCAGCGGGTGCAGCAGGCGCAGGCCCAGCCCACCCAGCAGATGCAGCAGAACCCGCCGGCGAGCCAGGGCTGAGAGGAGTGGTGTCCGCGATGGAACCCCGGCGGAAGGTGGCCGGCGAGATCGTCCAGATCGTCGGTGGCCAACTCCAAGGGCAACTCGCGGACCAGGTGAAACGGCGGTACGCCGCCTGGAACGACCCGCGCGCGAAGCTCGATCGGCGGTACCGCCGATCGAGCCGCGTGCTCACCTTCTGGCTGATCGTGCTGGCCCTGCTCGCGGTGGTCGGCACGCTGACGCTGACCGGCGTGCTGCCCGCCGGCGTCGGGATCGGCGCGGCCCTCGGCTTCGCCGGCACCTCGGTGCTGACGGTCCGCACGCACCAGAAGATGCGGGGCATCGACGCGGCCCGCAAGCAGATGGCGGCCCTGCCGTCCCGGCAGGCGTTGCCCGCCCGCTCGTCGGCGGCGCGGCAGCCGATGGAACGGCTGGAGGCCGCCGAGGACACGCTGCGGGAGCTGCTGCGGCAGCTCGACTCGGCCGCGTTGACCTCCGTGCCCACCGACTCGGTCGAGCAGGCCAGGTCGACGGGCGTCGAGGCGGCGTCCGCGATCCGGGCCGTCTCGGACCAGCTGCAGGCCGTGGAACGGGCCCGCGACACCGCGCCGCCGCTGGACCGCGCCCCGCTCGTCGAGGGCGTGCGAAGACTGCGCGCCCAGCTGGACGAGGGCGTGGACGGTTACTGCGCCCTGGTCGCCGCGGCCGGTCGGGTGCTCGCCGAGAGCACCGCGTCCAACCCCCGGCAGGTGCTGGGCGACGCGACGGACCACCTGGCGGGCCTGTCGTCGGCGCTGCGCGACCTGTCGCGCTAGGCCGGCCGTCCCGCCGGAACGGCGCCACGTCCCGCTGAGACGGCGGGGGTGTCGTGCCGCCTGCGGCACGTCCCGCTGAACGGCGCGCGGCCATCTGCACGAACCTCGGTTACGTCACGTTGCGTAGCAGAGTACGGCTGCTTTGGCAGCGGTAGTGGCGTACGCTGCTGCGATCGTGTGATTATCAGACTGTTACCTAGCCGCAGCCACTACTTGGCGTGGCAGGATCCCTGGGTCGGACAGCGTGGTCCGTCCTGGTCGCCGGGGAGGTCATTGAGTGGCGTTGTGGACCGTGCACGGTGATGGCCGCTCGACCGACGGCGACGCCATCGCGCCGGAGGAGCGGCTGAGCTGGCCGCGCACCGTGGGGTTCGGCGCCCAGCACCTCGCCGCCATGTCCGGCGCCACGATCCTGGTCCCGGCCACGACGGGACTGCCGGTCAGCACCACGCTGCTGTTCTCCGGCGTCGGCACCCTCCTGTTCCTGGTGATCACCCGCAACCGGGTGCCCAGCTACCTCGGCGCGTCGTTCGCGTTCATCGCGCCGCTGTCCGCCGCCCGCGACCAAGGCATCGCCGCGCAGCTCGGCGGCGTCCTCGCGGCCGGCCTGCTGGTGATCATCATCGGGGTCGCGGTGAAGGCCCTGGGCGTGCGGCTGCTGGAAGCCGTGATGCCGCCCGTCGTCACCGGCGCGGTGGTCGTCCTCATCGGCCTGAACCTGTCGCACCAGGCCACCGACTCGTTCGCGCGGCAACCGCTGCCTGCCGTGGTGACGATGGGCATCATCCTGCTGTGCGGCGTGCTGGGCCGCGGGTCGTTCTTCCGGTTCTCCGTGCTCATCGGCGTCGTCGCGGGGTGGCTGCTCGGGCTCGTCCTCGGCCTGGTCGACACGGCCGCCATCGGCCGGGCGGACTGGTTCGGCCTGCCCGCGTTCCACGCGCCGGAACTGCGGCCGTCGGTGACGCTGCTGGTGCTGCCGGTGGTGATCGTGCTGGTCGCGGAGAACGTGGGCCACGTCAAGGCCATCGCCACGCTGACCGGCCGCAACCTCGACGGCAACGTCGGCGACTCGATCATCGCGAACGGCCTGTCGACCGCGCTCGCGGGCATCGGCGGCGGGTCGGGCACCACGACGTACTCCGAGAACATCGGCGTGATGGGCGTGACCAAGGTCTTCTCCACGGCCGCGTACGCGGTGACCGGCGTGGCCGCGGTGCTGCTGGCGTTCTCGCCGAAGGCCGCGGCGGTGGTCGGGTCCATCCCGGCGGGCGTGGTCGGCGGCGCGACCCTGGTCCTGCTCGGCCTGATCAGCCTCGTCGGCGTCCGGGTGTGGATGGAGAACCGGGTCGACCTCGCCAACCCCGGCAACGCGCTGGTCGGCGGCGCCGCCCTGGTGGCGGGCGTGGGCGACCTGACGTTGCGGCTGGGCGAGCTGGAGCTGGGCGGCCTCGTGTGGGGCTCGCTGCTCGTGGTGATCCTGCACCCGGTGCTGCGCTCGCTGGACGCCATCCGCAAGCCCAGGCCGGGACCGGTCGGCCGGCCGTAGTCCGCGGCTCCCGCCCGCCGCGGGCAGCTGCCGCGGACGGCCGGCGCGGACAGACGACGTGGACAGACGGCGCGGACGGCCGGCGCGGACAGACGACGTGGACAGACGACGCGGACAGACGGCGCGGACGGCCGGCGTGGCTCAGGCCAGCGAGCGGGTGATGCGCCGCACCAGGCCCGGCCCCTCGTAGATGAACCCGGTGTAGAGCTGGAGCAGGCTCGCGCCGGCGTCCAGCATCCGCTTGGCGTCGTCGGCGCTCGCGATGCCGCCGACCCCGATGATCGGCAGCTTGCCGTCGGTCTCCCGGCTGACGAACCGCACCACCTCGCGGGCCCGTGCGGCCAGCGGCTTGCCGCTCAGCCCGCCCGCCTCGTGCGCCAGGCGTTGGTCGGCCGGGGCGAGCCCGTCGCGCGACAGCGTGGTGTTCGTCGCGATCAGGCCGCTGACCTCGTGCGACGCGCACACGTCCAGCAGCTCGGCGATCGCCTCGTCGGTCAGGTCGGGCGCGATCTTGACCAGCAGTGGCTTGCGCGGCTTCGACCCGGCCAGCTCGTGCGCGGTGGCGTTGAGCGCGGACAGCAGCTCGGTCAGCGCGCCCCGGTCCTGCAGGCCGCGCAGGCCGGGGGTGTTCGGCGAGCTGATGTTGATCGCGAAGTAGTCGCCGTGCCGGTAGAGCGCCCGCAGGGACGTCCGGTAGTCCTCCACGGCTTCCTCGACCGGCGTGACCTTGGACTTGCCCAGGCTGATGCCCAGCGGCACGGACAGCGGGCCGAGGCGGTCCAGCCGGTTGGCCAGCTCCTGCGCGCCGTCGTTGTTGAAGCCCATCCGGTTGATGATCGCCTCGCTGTCGCGCAACCGGAACAGGCGCGGCTTCGGGTTGCCCGGCTGCGGGTGCCGGGTGACCGTGCCGACCTCGACGAACCCGAACCCGAGCGCGCCCCACGCGGGCAGCGCCCGGCCGTTCTTGTCCAGCCCGGCGGCGAGGCCGACCGGGTTGGGGAACCGCACGCCGAAGACGGTGCGCTCGGCCGCCGGCTTGCGCCGCACGAGCTTCGCCGCCGGGCTCACCGCGGCGAGGAGGCCGAGGGTGGTCTCGTGGACCCGCTCCGCGTCGCCGCCGTGCATCCGGAACAACGCCTTGCGCACCACGCTCTTGTAGACCACGGCGGCAACCCTAAGCGATCGGCCCTGGCTGGCAGCGCGGGCACCAGTACGCGGGACGCTCCAGCACGCCCGCGCCCTGCCCGCCGACCCGCACCTTCGTCGCGCAGCGCAGGCACGGCCGGCCGCCCCGCTCGAACACCCAGTGCTGTCGGCCGCGCTCCATCAGACCCGTCGTGTTCTGCTCCGGGCGCCACGCGTTGGCGAGCAGGAGCTTGCGGGCCAGCCGCACGGCCTCCGCCGGGTCCACGGCGGACACCGGGGTCCACGGCGAGACGCCCAGCAGGAAGCACACCTCGGCCTTGTAGAGGTTCCCCACGCCCGCCATGACGCGCTGGTCCAGCAGCGCCAGGCCGACCTCGCGGTCGGGGTCCGCGGCGAGCCTGGCGACCGCCTCGGCGGCCCGTTCGGCGTCCCAGTCGCCCAGCAGGTCGGGCCCGAGGTGGCCGACGAGCCGCGACTCCTGGTCGGTGGGCAGCAGCTCCAGGTCGTGCAGCGCGAAACCCACCGCGACCCGGTCGGGCACCTCCAGCAGCGCCCGCACCTGGTGGCCGGGCCGCCGCCAGCGCTCGCCGGGCCGGTAGAGGTGCCACGCGCCGTCCATGCGGAAGTGGCTGTGCAGGCTCAGGTCGCCGGAGAACCGCGTGAACAGGTGCTTGCCGACCGACCGCACCTCCAGCACGTCGCGGCCGCTCAGGTCGGCCGTGGCCCACCGGGGGTGGCGGAGCTCACCGCGCAGGAGTCGCCGGCCGGCCAGCGCCTCGTTCAGGCGGTGCCCGGCCAGGAAGACCGTGTCACCCTCGGGCACCGCTGTCGAAAGCCACCTTCAGGCCGAACCCGACCAGCACGGTCGCGGTCAGCCGCTCGGTCCACCGGCGCACGTCCGGCCTGGTCAGCACCACCGCGGCTTGTCCGGCGAGCCACACGACGACGAGCTGCCACACCTGGCCGACGGCGACGTGCAGGCCGACCAGCAGCGCGCCCCAGCCGGCCGACGCCTGGTCGGAGGGCAGGAACTGGGGGAGGAGGCTCAGGTAGAACACGCCGATCTTCGGGTTGAGCAGGTTCGTGGTGAACCCGATCCGCAACGCCTGCGGCGCCGTGACGGAGGGCACGTCCGCCGGCGCGGCCGGCGTGCCGCGCCACGACTTCCACAGCGCCGACCCGCCCAGCCACAGCAGGTAGGCCGCGCCCGCGTACCGGACGACGTCGTAGGCGAACCGGGACGCCACCAGCAGCGCG
The DNA here is from genome assembly GCF_042678885.1 of Saccharothrix hoggarensis. GTDB lineage: Bacteria > Actinomycetota > Actinomycetes > Mycobacteriales > Pseudonocardiaceae > Actinosynnema > Actinosynnema hoggarensis. Next base: position 10,988 of record NZ_JBHTLK010000113.1, on the reverse strand, counting down.
GTCAGGCCGGCGATGCTCGCCGCGCCCCACACCAGGCAGCCCAGCGTGGTGCCGAACCCGCCGACCAGGCCCGCCTTGCGCCCGCCGCCGAGCACCATGCGCAGCAGCATCATCGTGTCGAGTCCGGGGGTGATCGTCAGCAGGACCGCCGCGACGGTGAACGCGAGCAGCGCGGTGGTGCTCACGCGTCCACCGCTTCCTCGATCTCCTGGTCGTCGAAGTCGTGGTGCACGGCCCGGCGTCTGCTGCGGCTGATGCGCAGTATCCGGGCCAGGAGCAGGTTGAACGCCAGCGCCACCTCGCGCGCGCCCGGCGTGCCCCACTCGTGGATCGGCATGCACGCGCCCTGCGCCTGCTGCACCGCCAGCCGGTCCGGCAGCGCCACCGGCATCACCAGCGGGCCGAAGATGTCGCGCAGCTCGTCGATGCGGAACTGGTGCTCGTGCGACCGCGGCCGCACCCGGTTCACGACCACGCCCAGCGGCTGGAGGTGCTCGTTGTGCTCGCGCTCGGCCTGCACGGCCTCGAACGCCCGCTGCACGCCCGCCACGGCGAACATCGTGGGCTCCGTCACCAGCAGCGCCCGGTCCGCCGCCACCAGCGCCGACCGGGTCAGCTGGCCCAGCGACGGCGGGCAGTCCAGCAGCACCAGCTGGTAGGGCTCCTCGTCGTCCTTGAGCAGGCTCAACGCCTCGCGCAGCCGCCCCAGCCGCGTCTCGCCGGGATCGGGGTGGTTCAGCGACTCGGCGTCCTCGGAACCGGCCAGCACGTCCACGCCGTCGCCCCACGCGCTGGGCGCGATCGCCGCCCGGATCGTGTCCTCGCTGGGGTCCTGCAGCACGTCGTAGATGCTGGCGTCGGTCTCGTCGGGTTCCAGGGTCGAGGTGGCGTTGCACTGCGGATCCAGGTCGATGACCAGCGTCCGGACCCCGCGCCGCAGCGCGGCCGACGCCAGACCAAGCGCGACCGTCGTCTTCCCCACGCCACCCTTGAGGCTGAGCACCGCCACCGTATGCACGTTGTGCAGCCTACGGCCCCTAGGCTCTACGTCCATGCGACCGGACGCCGTACACAGGGTGCTCGACGCCGAACTGGCCGCCGCGCGGGACCGCCGGGGCGGCGAACCGCCGCGCGTCCTCGACGTCGGTGGTGGCAGCGGCGTGTGGGCCGTGCCGCTCGCCGTGGCCGGGTGCGCGGTGACCGTCGTCGAGCCGAGCCCGAACGCCCTGGCCACGCTGAACCGCCGGGCGGCCGAGGCGGGCGTGCTCGACCGGATCACCGCCATCCAGGGCGACACGGACGCGCTCGACCACGAGGCCTCGGCTGACCTGGTGCTCGGGCACGGGCTGCTGGAGGTCGTGGACGACGCCGGGGTCGCGCTGGCCGCGCTCGCCGCCGCCACGGCTCCGGGCGGCGCGGTGTCCGTGCTGGTGGCGAACCGGTTCGCGGCCGTGGTGCACCGGGCCACCGGCGACCGGCTGGTCGACGCGAGGCGGCTGCTGGACGACGAGGCCGGCCAGCTGGCCGGCACCCGCGACCCGCTGCTGCGCCGGTTCGACGTGGCCGGGCTGGAGGCGCTGGTCCGGGACGCGGGCCTGGGGGTGGAGCTGGTGCAGGGCTACGGGGTGGTGTCGGACCTGGTGCCGGGCTCGGTGCTGGAGGCGAACCCCGGCGCGGCGGAGGCGCTGGCCGAGCTGGAACTGGTCGCGTCGACCCGCCCCCCGCTGCGCGACGTCGCCGCCCGCTTGCACGTGCTGGGCCGCAAGCCCGGCTGAGTGGGGTAGAACGGAGGCTTCGCCGCCTACCGCAGAGGACGCGCCATGGAAGACCCGCACTTAGGCGGAGCCGCGTGATGCCGGACCCGGTTCCCGACGTGCTCGAAGACGGGGTGCGGGCGGCCGTCGCCGGTGACCGCGACGCGATCGCGGCGGTGCTGGCGGCCGTGCGCCCGCTCGTCGTGCGCTACTGCCGTGCCCGCGTGGGCAGGCAGGAGCGGGCGTTGGCGTCGGCGGACGACGTGGCCCAGGAGGTCTGCGTGGCCGTGCTGACGGCGTTGCCCACGTACCGCGACCACGGCCGCCCGTTCCTGGCGTTCGTGTACGGGATCGCGGCGCACAAGGTCGCCGACGCGCACCGGGCGGCGTCGCGCAACCGCGCCGAGCCTGTGCCGGAGGTGCCGGACGGTCCGGACGACGACCTGGGACCGGAGTCGCACGCGTTGCGGGTCGAGCAGGCGCGGAAGGTCGGCGAGCTGCTGCGCGTGCTGCCGGACAAGCAGCGGGAGATCCTGGTGCTGCGGGTCGTGGTGGGCCTGTCGGCCGAGCGGACGGCCGTCGCCGTGGGCACGACGCCCGGCGCGGTCCGGGTCGCCCAGCACCGCGCGCTGACCCGTCTCCGCAAGGAGGTCGAGCGCGCGTTCGCCACTCAACGCGCGCGTTAGCCGTCCCAAGTTCGCCCGATCGCGCTTCAAACGCCTCCGTTTGGGCTAACTTCATGTCGGTAGCGTCATCCCGGTGAGTCGAGGGCGTCCCGTTGGCATGTGCCCCAAGGTGCGGGCCGGCGCGCGGACGCCGAGGAGCTGGCGATGGCAGCAGCAGTGGTCGGATCAGGAGTGGCGCTGTGGCGCGGCCACGCGGGGAGGGCGGTGATGCCCGTGCACTGCGAGGACGCGCCGTCGCCCGCCCCCGTGCGGACGACGGCTCCCGACGTGTGGGTCGAACCCGCGCTCCGGGGCGACCGGCGGGCCGTCAACGAGCTCCTCGCGTCGATCCGGCCGGTGATCGTGAAGTACTGCCGGGCGAGGTTCGGCCGAGGCGAGCGGTCGTCGGCGTCCTCGGAGGACGTGGCCCAGGAGGTCTGCCTCGCCGTGCTGAAGGCGCTGCCGAGCTACCGCGAGCAGGGCAGGCCGTTCCTGGCGTTCGTGTACGGGATCGCGGCGCACAAGGTCGCCGACGCGCACCGGGCGGCGTCGCGCAACCGCGCCGAGCCTGTGCCGGAGCCGCCCGACGGCGCGAGCGGCGACGCGGGCCCCGAGGACCGGGCGCTGCACGGCGAGCTGTCCGACCGGATGGGGCGGCTGCTGGGCGTCCTGCCGGACCGGCAGCGGGAGATTTTGGTGCTGCGGGTCGTCCTCGGGCTGTCCGCCGAGGAGACCGCGCAGGTGGTCGACTCGACGCCCGGCGCGGTCCGGGTGGCCCAGCACCGGGCGCTGGCGCGGCTGCGCAAGGCGTTGGAGGAGTCGTGAGCCCAGGGGAGTCGTGAGCCGGGGGAGTCCTGGGCCGGGGGCGTTCGGGTCAGTGCCGCCAGCGGGTCACCGCGGCGACCTCCTCCGGCGAGCAGCCGGCGAACCGGGCGACCTCACCGCGCCGCACGTCGGCGATCGTCGCGGCGAACTCCGCGCCGAACGCCTCGGTCAGCACCTCGTCCCCCTCGAACGCCGCCACCGCGTCCTCCAGGCACGTGGGCAGGCGGCGCGCGTCCGGCAGGTCCGCCGGGTCCACCCCGACCGGCTCGGGCAGCCGCTCCCGGTCCACGATCCCGGCCAGCCCGGCGGCCATCGTCGCGGCCACCACCAGGTACGGGTTCGCCGCCAGGTCGAAGCAGCGGATCTCCAGGTCACGGCCCGCGACCAGGCGCAACGCCGCCTCCCGGTTCTCCAGGCCCCACGCGGCGAACGCGCCCGCCCAGTGCCGCGGCACCAGCCGCAGGTAGCCCGCCACGGACGGGGAGCCGATCGCGCACAGCGCCGGCAGCCGCCGCAGCACGCCCGCCGCGAACGCCTCGGCGTCCTCGGTCAGGCCGAACCAGCCGTCGCCGCCGTCGAACAGGGTGCGCCCGTCGCGCCACAGGCTCACGTGCAGGTGGCCGCCGTTGCCGACGCCGTCCGCGGTGACCTTGGGCGAGAACGACGCCCGCATGCCGTGCCGGAGCGTGATCGCCCGGATCGTCTCCCGCACCAGCACCGACGTGTCCGCCGCGTGCACCGGGTCCTCGGGCGTGGTGGACAGCTCGAACTGGCCCGGCGCGTACTCCGGGTGGAACTGCAGCACCTCGACGTCCTGCTCGGCCAGCGCCGACAGCAGGTCCACGCCGTAGTCCGACAGCTCCACCTGGCGGGCGTGGCCGTAGGCGGGGCCGGTGGTGGCCGGTCGGAACTCCTCCGTGCCGCCCTGGCCGACGACCCACTCCACCTCGAACCCCGCCTGCACCTCGTAGCCGTGCACGGTGAGGCGGTCGGCCACCGCGCGGGCCAGGCCGCGCTCGTCCTGCGGGTGCGGCTCGCCGTGCTGGTCGTAGCGGTCCGCGGGCGCCCACGCCCAGCCCGGCTGGCCCGCCAGCACGGTGAGCCGGTCCAGGTCCGGCAGGAGCCGCAGGTCGCCGACCGGCCCGCCCGCGTGCCGCCCGCCGACGATCGTGTCGTCCAGGAGGAACGCGTCGAACACCGGTGACGCGCCCACGCCGTCCGCGGCGGCCCTGGGCAGGCCCGCGAGCGGCACCGACTTCACCCGCGTGATGCCGCTGTGGTCGACCCACGTGAGCGCGACCGCCACCACGTCCTGGTCGAGCAGGTCGTCCACGAGCTCGGCGGCCAGCGCGCGCCGGTGATCCCGCTCGGCTGTGTCCATCGTGCGTGGTTACACCAGGTCTCTACCCTTCAACAAGTGGAGCCGCTGCTGCCGTGCGTGTCGTCGTCGCCCCTGGTCGACCACCACTGCCACGGGGTGCTGGGCGTCGACCTCGACCGGGACGGGTTCGAGTCGAACCTCACCGAGGCGTCGTCGGTGTCCCCGCTCGGCACGTCCCTGTTCGACTCGTCGCTGGGGCTCGCGGTGCGGCGCTGGTGTGCGCCTTTGCTGGACCTGCCGTCCCTCGCGCCGGCCGTGGAGTACCTGGCGCGGCGGCGGTCGCTCGGCGCCGCGGAGGTGAACCGGGCGTTCCTGTCGGCGTCCGGGATCTCGACGTTCCTGGTGGACGCCGGCGCGTGGCCGGAGGGCTTCCAGGCGCCCTCGGTGTTCACCGGTTCGCGTGAACTCTCCGTGCTGCGGCTGGAGCGGTTGGCGGAGGACGTCGTGCCGGACGGGGCCTCGGGGTTCCCGGCGCGGGCGCGGGAGGCGCTGGACTCGACCACGGCGGTCGCGGCGAAGTCCATCGCGGCCTACCGGGTGGGCCTGGAGCTGGACCCGGCGCGCCCCTCGGACCGCGAGGTGGTGTCGGCGGCCGACGAGTGGCTCACCTCGGGCTCGTCCCGGTTCGCGGACGAGGTGATCTCCCGGTTCCTGGTGTGGGAGGCGCTGGACCGCGGGCTGCCCGTGCAGTTCCACGTCGGCTACGGGGACGCGGACCTGTCGTTGCACAAGTGCGACCCGCTGCTGCTCACCGACCTGCTGCGGGCGACGGCGCCGCTCGGCGTGCCGATCATGCTGCTGCACAACTACCCGTTCCACCGCCACGCCGGGTACCTGGCGCAGGTCTTCCCGCACGTGTTCGTGGACGTCGGGCTGGCCACGCACTCGGTGGCGCACCAGGCCGGGCGCGTGCTGGGCGAGGCGCTGGAGATCGTGCCGTTCGGGAAGTTCCTGTTCTCCACCGACGCGTTCGCGCTGGCCGAGCTGTACTACCTCGGCGCGCTGTTCTTCCGGCGCGCGCTGTCCGACTTCCTGTCAACGGGTCTGCGCAGGCATGCTTTCGGCTTGTCGGACGCCGAGCGCATCGCCCACCTGATCGGGTGGCAGAACGCGCACCGGGCGTACCGGCTGGAGTAGGGTGTCGAACGCGTGTTCGGCTTGACGGGGGGTGGTCGTGGGCCGCAGCGCCAACCTGCCGCGCGGTCTGGTCGATCGCTTCCGCGCGCGTGGCGACGTCTGGCCGGACGACACCGGCTGCTCGATGCTGCACGTGGACATGGACGCCTTCTACGCGTCGGTCGAGATCCGCGACCAACCCGAGCTGGCCGGCAAGCCCGTGGTCGTCGGCGGCACGGCGAACCGGGGCGTCGTCGCGTCGGCCAACTACCTGGCCCGCGAGTTCGGCGTGCGGTCCGCGATGCCGACCTCGCACGCCCGCAGGCTCGCGCCGCACGCCGTGTTCGTGTCGCCGAACTTCGCCCGGTACCAGGAGGTCTCGCGCGGGGTGATGTCGATCTTCCGCGACATCACGCCGCTGGTGGAGCCGCTGAGCCTCGACGAGGCGTTCCTCGACGTCAGCGGCGCGCTGAAGCGGCTGCGGTCCAGCCCGGCGCAGATCGCCCAGGTGATCCGGGGCCAGGTCGAGCAGGCCCACGGGATCACCTGCTCGGTGGGCGTCGCGCCGACGAAGTTCCTGGCCAAGCTCGCGTCCGGGATGTGCAAGCCGGACGGCCTGATGGTCGTGCCGCGGACCGAGGTGCTGTCGTTCCTGCACCCGCTGCCGGTGTCCGCGCTGTGGGGCGTGGGGCAGCGGACCGCCGAGCAACTCGACCGGGTCGGCCTGGAGACGGTGGCCGACGTGGCCGCCACGCCGCTGCCGCGGCTGCGGAAGCTGATCGGGGTGGCGTTGGCCGAGCACCTGCACGCGTTGGCGCAGGGGCACGACGACCGGCCCGTGGTGCCGTCCACCCGGGAGAAGTCGATCGGCGCCGAGGAGACCTTCGAGGTCGACCACTTCGACCGCGAGCTGCTGCGCCGGGAGCTGCTGCGGCTGGCGGAGCGCTCGACGGCGACGCTGCGGGCGCGGGGACTGCGCGGCCGGACCGTGTCGATCAAGGTGCGGTTCGCCGACTTCACCACGATCACCAGGTCGAGGACGCTGCGCGTGGCGACGGACGTGACGCAGGAGGTCTACCGCACCGCGTCCACGCTGCTCGACGAGCAGGTGCCGCCGGGCGCGGTCCGGTTGATCGGCGTGCGGATCGAGCAGCTGGTGGAGGGCGACGAGGGCGAGCAGCTCATGTTCGACGCGCCGGAACGCGGCTGGCGCGACGCGGACCAGGCGGCCGACCAGGCGCGGTCGAAGTTCGGGCGGGCGGCGATCCGGCCGGCCTCCCTGCTGGCCCAAGGCCCCACCCGGTCCGCCGTGGAGGCGCCCAAGCCCGACCGGGAGCCCTGAGCCGCGGCAGGCGGTCGCGGCACGCCGTTCGGGTGGTCGCGGTGGGGAGTCGGGACCATTCGCGCCCTCACCGGGCAGGCTGGAGCCGTGGATCGGTTCTGGGGCCTGCTCACGCCGGCGGAGCACGCGGTGCTCGCGGCGTCCGGTGTGGAGCGCGACTACCCGGCGGGCGCGGTGGTCTGCCACGAGGGCGAGGTCACCGGGCACGTGCTCGTCGTCCGGCGCGGCCTGCTGCGCGTCACCGCGACCACCGCCAACGGCCACGAGAAGGTGCTCGCGGTGCGCGGTGCGGGCGACATCGTCGGCGAGCGGTCCGCCGTGGACGGTCGGCCGCGTTCGGCGACCGTGCGGGCGCTCGGGGACGTGCGCGCGCTGGTCCTGTCCGCGGGGGCGTTCGCGGCCCTCTGCCAGCGGCAGCCGCGCATCGCGTGGGCCGTCCTGATCGTCGTCGTGGCGCGGCAGCGGGACACCGACCGGCAGCGCGTGCAGATCAGCGGCACGGCGACCCAGCGGGTGGCGGCCGTGCTCATCGACATGGCGCTGGAGCGCGGCATCGCCGACCAGGGCGCGATCGCGTTGAGCCAGGAGGACCTGGCGGGCATCGCCGGGACGTCCCGGGAATCCCTCGTGCGGGTGCTGCGCGCGCTGCGCGAGGAGGGCATCATCAGCACGGGCCGGCGGAAGATCGACATCCACCACGTGAGCCGTCTCTACGACTTCACCAACTGACTCCCCGTTCTGCGTCATCTGACGCAGAACAACGACGTGAGACCTCGTAGAAATGAGGCATCAGTCGAGCTCAGAGGGGGAGCCATGAACCACAACGAAGAGCAGGCCCGGTCCCGTCGCCGCTTCACCGAGCGCCTCGCCTGCACGCTCGTGTTCACCGCCGTCCAGCTGTGGGCGGTCGTCGTGGTCGTCGTCAAGGCCGAGGTCGACGGTGTCGTCGCGCCGGCCGTCGCGCTGGTGCTGGCCGGTGGCCTGATCGCGGTGCACGACGCGTGGCGCGAGGTGCGCGCCGTCCGCCGGGAGCTGGACGTGGAGATCCGCGAGGACCTGGTCCGCCTGTGAGCCAAGCGGCGGCCAACGAGGGGTGGCCGCCGTTTCCCGAGGCCTTCCGCGGGCTGGTCGGGCCCGCGGAAGGCCTCCTCCTCGTCACCGGGTTGTCCACAACCCGTCGAGTTGTCCACAGTTCGTGATCTCCCGGTCGACCCGCCCGCCCCGACCGCCGATGGTGGACCCATGCGCACCACGAACCGCACCACCATCGACGTCGACGCCCTGGGCGGCCTCTTCCCGCACCGCGTGGCCACCGCGTCCGAGCTGCTGGCCCTGGGCCTGCCGAGCGAGGAGCTGGCCGTCCGCTGCCGTCCCCAGGGCCCGTGGCAGCAGGTGCTGCCGGGCATCCTGCTCCTGGCCCGCACCCCGCCGACGCGGTGGCAGCTGGTGCGCGCGGCGCTCCGCTACGGCGGCCCGGAGACCCAGCTCACCGGCGTGGACGCGCTCCAGCTCCACGGCATGCGCGCCCTGCCCGCCGCGGGCCCCGTGCACGTCCTCGTGAACCGGGTGCTCGAACCGGCCGCCAAGGTCCGCATCTCCCGCGCCCGCCACTTACCCGACCCGGTGCTCCGCAAGGGGTTCCTGACCGTGCCGCTGGCGAGGGCCGCCGTGGACGCGGCGCGGGCGCTGCCCGGGCGGGACGACATCCGTGCCGTGCTGACGGAGGTGGTGCGCCACGGCGGCGTCCCGGTGGCCGACCTGAAGCCGGGGCTGTCGCGGGGGTCGGAGCCCGCCAGGCAGGTCTTGTCGGAACTGTCGGAAGGCATCCGCTCGGTGCCGCAAGCCTGGGCGAGGGCCGTCCTGGACGACCTGCCGCTCCCCGCGCCGCGCTGGGGCGTCCCGCTCCGCACCGCCACCGGTCGCCCGTTGGGCATCGCCGACGCCTGGTGGGACGACCTGGGGCTGGCCTGGCAGTTCAACAACCCGAAGCCCCGCTCCGACCGCCTCGCGGCCGCCGGAGCGGTAGTCCTGCACACCACCCCGATCCGCCTGCGCCAATCGCCCACGTCCGTGGCCAACGACCTCCTCAACGCGGCCACCCAAGCCACCCGCCGTCCACGGCCGACCATCAGCGCCGCCACCCACCACGTCCACCCCGACCACTGACCCTGCCGACCCCTGCCCCCGCCGACCCTTGCCACCGCCGACCACTGCCCCCCGCCGTCCTGGCTCGCCACCCGGTCGGTTTCCGACCGCTCGCCGCCGGCTCGGGCAACTGATCGGCTCCGGTGCCGCCCGGCCGTCCACAGATCAGGTCGGCTGCCCCTGGGGTTCGCGCTTGAGCCGACCGCTCGCCGCCTGTGAAGGGAGGTTGCTCCGGCAATTGTCGCCGGTCGTCCGAAGCGGTTCAGACCACTTGGGTGATCGGCCGCGGACGGTCCGTGATTGGTCACGGCTTTTTGGCAGGTGGGGGAAGGGATGAGGCACTGTGATCCTGGTCTCGGTCGATCGACCGGGGAATCCGCGATCCGGCGGACTGGCGCGTGACCGGCCTGGCATCGGGGTGAAGATTTGGGCGCGCCGAAGCCTTGACAGTTGACCTAGGAGCCCGTCGTGCGACCTCACGGTGGTCTGACCGTTGACCCGTGAGGATGATGGTGACAGAACGAACCGCTTAGGGGCACGGACTGGGTAGTCGGCAAGCCTCCCGAATCGTATCCTGGTTGTGACGCCCCCAGGGCGGGGCGTCCGCCGGGACCGGCGGCAACCGTGATTACCCGGCGCCCGCGACCGCTGTGCCGGAGGAGGAGCCATGCCACTCTCCGAGCACGAGCAGCGACTGCTCGACCAGATCGAGCGCGCGCTCTACGCCGAGGACCCGAAGTTCGCATCCACTGTGCGCGGTGCCAAGCTGCGCAAGCCGTCACGACGGCGTCGCATCCAAGGCATCGCGTTGTTCGCCGTGGGTGTCGCGTTGCTGGTGACGGGTGTGATGTTGCCGAAGCTCGCTGGTATCCCGGTGGTGAGCGTGGTCGGCTTCTTGTTGATGTTCTTCGGCGTGCTGCTCACCGTGACGACGCTTCGTCGTGGTGACCAGGGTGCCGAGGAACCCAGCGAGGAGGGAAGCCGGCCCAGCCGCAGCTCGTTCTCACAGAAGATGGAAGAACGTTTCCGTCGCCGTTTCGAGGACGAGTAGTCCGCGCGACAGCCCTGACTGAACGAACGCACACACGGCCCGCCCCGGGCACCACCGGGACGGGCCGTGCGTTTGTCCGAAGTGTCCGCGTCACTTCGCCGCCGCCATCGCCATCAGCAACCGGATAGTGCGGAGAGCGACGGCCGAGAACGGCCAGTGATCGGAGAGCGCGGCGGGTGCCGGCGGAGCGCGGCCGGTGCGGCAGGTGCCGGGCGAGTGCGGCACGGGTGATGGCTGGGCGCGGCAACGCGCGACCGCCCCCAACGGCGCAGCTCGGCGCGGGTGCGGCCGAGAGGTCGTAGTGCGGCCGAGACCGGGGTTGAGGTCGGTCTCGGCCGCGACTACTCGTCTCCTGGCTCGGTGTCGGCCGGCGGCTTCGGTTGGAGCACCGAGCGCGGCAGGACCTTGGCCTTCAGGGCCAGCGGCGCGTTGCGGTTGAGGCTCTGGCGGACGTCGGCCACCGCGCCCGGCAACGACGGGTCGGCCGTCGGCTGCGCGCTGTACCACGACCGCTCCACCGCCCCGACGACCGCGCGCAGCCCGTTCCGGCCCTGGTCGTCCAGGTTGTGCGCCCGCACCAGCCGCCGCGCGGCCACCCGCACGGTTTCCGTGCGCGGCACGCGGCTGCCCCGGTCCACCGACTCGGCGACGAGTTCCTGCCACGCCGCGCCCGCCGCGTCCGGACCCAGCCCGGCCACCGCCCGCAGCA
>NZ_JBHTLK010000112.1:0-21825 GCF_042678885.1 Saccharothrix hoggarensis | reverse complement strand
GGTGCCCGCGCCGCGCGGGGTCGGGGGTGAGTTCCGCGGCACGCTGGTAGGCCGACGCGACGGCGACGAAGCCGCCGCGTCCCCGTGCTTCCTCGGCGGTGCGGGCCAGCGCGAGCGCCACGTCCTCGTCCGGCGCGGTGGTGGCCGCGGCCAGGTGCCACGCGCTGCGGTGGGGGTCGTCCACGACGTCGGCCAGCGCGCGGTGCACGGCGAGGCGTCGGACCAGCGACGCGCTCTGGTAGGCGGCGGCGCGGATCAGCGGGTGGCGGAACGTGAGCCGGCCGTCGTCGGACCGCAGGAGTTGGCGCTGCTCGGCCGCTTCCAGGTCGTCCACGGACGCGCCCAGCAGGGCGGCGGCCTTGAAGACGACGCCGGGGTCGCCGGTGTCGTCGGCCGCCGCGACGAGCAGCAGGGTGCGGGTGCGCTCGGGCAGGGCGCCGATGCGGTCGGCGAACGTCTGCTGGATGCGGCTGTGGGTGGGCAGGGCGGCGACGCGGTAGGCGTGCGCGGCGGGCAGGTGGCCTTCGCGTTGCGCGGCGGGGAGTTCGAGGAGCGCCAACGGGTTGCCGCGCGCTTCGCGGGCGATCTGCTCGCGGACGTGGCGCGGGAGGTCGGCGGCGTGCTCGTCCAGCAGGGCGGTGGCGGCGTCCGGGGCGAGGCCGCCGAGGCGCAGGTCCGGCAGGCCGCGGACGGGGAACGGCGGCGCGTGCAGCTCGCGGGCGGCGAAGACCATCGCGATGCCCTCGGCCTGCAGGCGGCGTGCGGCGAACACCAGGGCGTGCGCGGAGCTCTGGTCGAGCCAGTGCGCGTCGTCGACGAGGCAGAGGACCGGTCCGTCGTCGGCGAGGTCGGCCAGGAGGGTGAGGACGGCGAGGCCGACGAGGTGGTGGTCGCCGCCGTCGGCGGGGGCGAGGCCGAGCGCGCCGCGCAGTGCGGCGGCCTGGTTGGGCGGCAACGCGTCGAGCCGGTCCACCGCGCGGCCGAGGAGGAGGTTCAGGCCGGCGAAGGGGACGACCGACTCGGACTCCACCGCCGTGCCGCGCAACACGAGGAACCCGGCCGTGCGGCGGTTCGCTGCGGGGTTGGCGGCGGTCGCAGGGGTTGTGGTGGCGGCGGTGGTTGCGGTTGCGGCGGTAGTGCTGGCGGCGGCCGTGGTGCTGGTGGCGGTGGTGCTGGTGGTTGCGGTCGCGGCGGCGGTGCTGGTTGTGGCGATGGTGGCCGCGTGGGTCAGCAGGGCCGACTTGCCGATCCCCGCCTCGCCGCGCACCACGAGCACGCCGCTGCGACCGGCTCGGGCGTCGGCCAGGAGACCTTCGACCACGGCCAGCTCCGCCGACTGCCCGTGCAGCATGTCCACGACCCTAGCCGGCGTCCGGGACCAGGACGACCTTGCCGATCGTCCGCCGGTCCTCCATCGCCTCGTGCGCCCGCGCCGCGTCCGCCAGCGGGAACGGGTGGACGACCGGGGTCAGCCGGTGGGCGGCGGCTTCGGCCAGCGCCCGTGCCTCCAACGCCCGCAAGCCGCCGAAGCGCTTCGTCACGTGCGGACCCACGGCGACGGTCGCGCTGAGCGAACGGGCGAACAGGTCCGCCGTCGTCACGCGCGCCAGCTCGCCGGACGACGAGCCGAACATCACCAGCCTGCCGCCCGGCGCGAGGAGGTCCACCGCCCCGCGCCCCACCGCGCCGCCGACCCCGTCCAGCACCACGGTCACCTCCCGTCCCCCGAGTTGGGCGATCACGTCCTCCTGCCAGCCGTCCCGCCGGTAGTCGGCGGCGACCGCCGCGCCCGCCCGCAGCACGGCCCGCCGCTTCTCCCCGCACCCGGACAGGCCCACGACCAGCGCCCCCGACCTGGACGCGCCCTGCACGAGCAGGCTGCCGACACCGCCGGCCGCGCCGGTCACGAGGACCACGTCGTCGGGCGCGACCGCCGCCGCGTCCAGCACGCCGAGCGCGGCGCCGCCGGTGCAGACCATCGTCACCGCCGCGGCGAACCCGAGGACGTCCGGCACGACGTGCAGCGCCCCCACCTCCCGCACGGCCAGCTCGGCGTACCCGCCGTGTGCGAGGCCCAGTTGCGTCACCACCCGCTCCCCCAGCCACGACGGCTCGACGTCGGGGCCCACCGCGTCGACGACGCCCGCCACCTCGCTGCCGAGGGTCGCGGGCAGGTCGGGCAACGGCACCCAGTCGCCGCGACCGCGCCGGATCACGGCGTCCACCAGGTGCACGCCCGCGGCGCGCACCGCGATCCGCACCTGGCCGCGCCCCGGTTCCGGGTCGTCGACCTCCTCGTACGACAGGCGGTCGGCGTCACCGAACCCGTGCAGGCGGACGGCACGCACGTCAGGCCCCGTAAGGCCGCTTGGCGCGCGCCTCCTTGAGCGCCGTCCCCCACCACACGAGCTGGTCGAGCACGGTCGTCGCGGCCTTGTTCACCTGCTCCGCCTCCACCGGGTCGCCGGCCTCGTCGAACCGCGTCCACGCGCCGTGGAAGCTGACGGTGTCCCGCACGGTGACCGCGTGCAGCTCGGCGAAGACCTGCCGCAGCTGCTCGACCGCCCGCAGCCCGCCGCCGACGCCGCCGTACGACACGAACCCGACCGGCTTGGCCTGCCACTCGGTGAAGTGCCAGTCGATGGCGCTCTTCAGCGGCGCGGGGAAGCTGTGGTTGTACTCGGGCGTGACGACGACGAACGCGTCCGCCTCGGCCAGGCGCGGCGACACCCGCGCGACCTCCGGCGCCGGGTCCTCGCCGAAGCCGTGCAGGCGGTCGGGCAGGTCGAGGTCGTCCAGGTCCAGCACGTCCACGGCGAGGTCGTCGCGCTGCTTGGCCTGGTCCGCGAACCAGTTCGCGACGACCGGCGCGAACCGGCCCTTCCGCGTGCTGCCCACGATGATCGCCAGCTTGATCATGTCCGGTGTCCTCCTCGGTCGAACCACTGGCGACGACGCTAGGAGCGGGCGGCGGGCGGGGGCATCTGTCACGTGACTGGTCACCTGACGGATTCGACCGGTCGGCACGCGACCATAACGTCGCCTCATGACACAGGACGTGCAGGTCAGGAGCCGTTGGGCGCCGGTCGTGGCGCTCGCGCTGGCGATGTTGGTGGTGACCACCGAGATGACGGTGGCGGCGGTGGTGCTGCCGAGCCTGGGCGCCGAACTGGACGTGGGCCCGGCCGCCACGGCATGGGTGCTGCTCGCCTACACGCTGCCGATGGCGGCGATCGCGATCCCCGCCGGGCGGTGGGTGGACCGGGCGGACGTGCGGTCGGCGTTCCTGCTGGCGCTCGCCGGTGTCGAGGTGGCGAGCGCGCTCACGGCGGTCGCGCCGGTGTTCTGGGTGCTGGTGCTCGGCCGGGTGCTGCAGGGCGTGGCGGCGTCGCTCGTGCTGGCCGGGTACATGCCGATCGTGGTGGCGGCCGTGCTGCCGGAGCAGCGGGGGCGGGCCATCGGGTACGTGATCACGATCATGACGGTCGGCGGGCTGGCGGGCGCGCCGCTGGGCGGGCTCGTGGCGGGCGCGTTCGGGTGGCGGTCGGTGTTCCTGATGAAGCTGCCGCTGCTGGCGGTCGTGCTGTGGCTGGGGTGGCGGTCGCTGCGCGGCGACGGGCGCGGCCTGCCCGTGCCGGACCGGGGGCTGGTGCTGGAAGCGGCGCTGCTGGGCGGCGCGGTCACGGCGCTGCTGCTGGCGTTCGAGGACCGGGCGTGGCTGCTCGTGGTGGCCCTGGTGTTGGCGGTGTGGTGGGGGCGGCTGCCCGCGTCACGGCCGGTGCTCGCGGTGGTGCGGCGGCGGCTGTTCGGGTTGCCGCTGCTGTCGTTGTCGCTGGTGTCGACGTTGGGCGGGGTGATGTTCTTCCTCGTGCCGTACCACGTGACGGACGTGCTGGGCGGCACGCCGGAGGACGTCGGGGTGGCGTTGCTGGTGTTCGTGGGCGGGGTGGGCGCGTTGTCGGCGGTGTCGGGCTCGCTGGCCGACCGGTACGGGCCGTGGGTGGTGGCGTTGGCCGGTTCGGTGCTGAGCGCGGCCGCGCTGGGGCTGCTCGTGCTGCCGGTGACGTCGTTGGTGGACCTGTGCTGGCGGCTGGCCGTGCTGGGTGTCGGGCAGGGCCTGTTCAACACGGCGATCAACACGCTGGTCATGTCGGGCGCGCCGGCGGGGATGGAGGGCGCGGCGGGCGGGTTGAGCGCGACCGCGCGGATGGTCGGCGCGACGGTGGGGCCGGCGGTGGCGGCGTTGGCGGCGGGCCTGGCCGGCAGTGGTGTGGCCGGGTTCCGGACGGGCGTCGCGGTGCTGACGGCGGTCGCGGTGGCCGGGATCGCGGCGCTGGCGTCGGGCAAGCAGCGCTGAACCCCACGTGAACCGCGCTGAACCTCAGCCGAGCAGCGCGGCGAGCTCGTCGGCGGACGCGACGCGGCCTTGGGCGCGGAACAGGGTGAGCGCGCGCTGCCGCGCCTCCCGCGCCTCCGCGTCACGCCCGAGGGGCGAGCACGTCACCGAAGTACTGGAGCACGCTGGGACGCCGCAGCCCCGACCCTCTCCGATCAGGCCGTCCCGGCCCGTTCCCGGAGCTGGTCGCGCCCCTTGGTCAGGCTGGTGACGAGGTGGTCGAGGCTCGCCTCGCCGAGCACCAGCGTCACGCCGTTGGCCACGCCGAACACCTCGCTGCGCTCGCCGACGAACACCTCCACCTCGTCGTCGTCCACGACTTCGACGGTCACCTCCGTCGCCGGGGCGACTTCGAGGACGGTGTGGCTGAAGACGGACCTGTCGCTGAAGTGCATCACTGCCTCCGGGGCGCTGAGAGTGATCACCACGTTATCGGTAAACGTCTACAGGCCGCCATCACTCGATCTAGTGATACGTTTAGGCTTCAGATTCACCTAAGATCAGTTCATGTTCGAGTTGGCCGCGCCCTCGGCGCTCCAGTGGTTGATCGGTGTCGAGCTGGCGCGGTACCGCAAGGAAGCCGGCCTGTCGCTCTCCGAGCTGTCGGCGGCGTGCGGGATCGGCAAGCCCAAGCTCGGCCACATGGAAACCGGCCGGAGCACACAGTACCCGGGCGACATCCGCAAGATCCTCAAGGCCTGCGACGTCGAGCGGGAGAACATCGACCGGCTCGTGCTGCTGAGCAGTCGCGCCGACGACGCGTCGTGGGTGGGCCCGTGGACCGACGTGGTGTCCGACTGGCTGCGCACCATGGTCGGGCTGGAATCCCTGGCACGGCGGGAGTTCGTCTTCGAGCCCATCGTGCTGCCGGGACTGCTCCAGACCGAGGCGTACGCGATGGCCCTGACGACCGGCGCCAGCCGGGTCCGGCCCGACCTGGCCGATCGGCTGGTCGAACTCCGCATGCAGCGCACCCTGTTGCTCGGCAAGGACGAGCCGCTCGAACTGCACGCGGTGATCAACGAACAGGCGCTGCGCCTCCGCGTCGGGGACCAGGAGGTGCTGAACGAGCAGTACCGGCACCTCGTCCGGATGAGCGATCTGCCCAACGTGACCATTCAGGTGGTGCGCCCTGAGGCGGGCCTGCACTCGGCCACCACCGGCCAGTTCATGCTGCTGGACTTCGTCGACGCGCGGTCGATCGTGTACATCGAGATCCAGGACGCGGCGGTGTTCGTGGACGACTCGGCGCGGGTCGGGACCTATACGCTGAGCACGCAAAGCCTGGAGCGGGTCGCGCTGTCGCCTGGCGAGAGCACGGCCCTGATCGAATCGTTGATCACGTAGGAGCCCGCCGTGAAGCCGCAAGACAGGTGGCGTACGAGTAGCTACAGCTCGGAGAACGGCAGCTGTGTGGCCGTCTCGTTCCCCGCGGACGGCCCTGTCGGCGTCCGTGATTCGAAGAATCCGACCGGCCCGCGGCTCGCCTTCCCGGCGAGCGCGTGGACCGGGTTCGTCAAGCGCGCCAAGTGACACCGGGCCGGGGCGGCGTGCGCCCCGGCCCGCCCACTGATCAGTTCAGGCGCGCGTGGACGCGGGTGGAGGCCGTGCCCAGGCCGGTCGGACCGCGCAGCGTCCGCCGCGTGCCGGCGTCGACCCGGTTGTGCTCCTCCAGCGCCGCGTCGCCGTACCGGTACGTCTTCAGGTGCCACTCGAGGACCGCGGCCATCCAGTCTTGGAGCTCCGCCGCGTACTTCAGCAACGTCTCCCGCGCGTCCGGCGCGAGGTCGAACTCCTCGAACAGCGCGGGCAGCTCGATGTCCACGATGTGCTGGAACTGCTTCATCCGCGCGGTCTGCAGGTCGTGCACGACGCCGTAGGCCCGGTCGAGGTCGACGTCGAGGAAGTTCCGCACGACGAGCACGAGGTTGTGCACCTCGCCCTCGTACTGGACCTCCTTCCGGTACGACACCAGGTCGTTGATCATCCACGCGTAGTCGGCCGCGGTGTTCTCCATGTTCTGGACCACCCGCGTCCGGTAGATCTCCGGCGGCACGGTGTTGCCGTGGCCGAACTTCGCGAGGCTCTTCGTCAGGTCGGAGCCGAACGTGCGGCGGCGCATCTCCACGTAGTCGACGGGGTCGGGGATGCGGTTGAGGTGGTGGTTGTGCAGCTCCCACAGCCACGCGTCGATCATCACCGACACAGCCCGGCGGAAGTCCTCCCGGTACTTGCGGTGCATCGACCCCGTGGTGCGGCCCCACAGGTCGGCCAGGCCCCGCTCCAACGGGCTGACCGGCGTGATCGGGGCCGCGCCGTCGATCGGCATCAGCTGCTTCAGCCGTTCCGTGGCGACCTTCGCGGAGGCCAGGTCGGGCGTGCGGCCGAAGACGTACGGGTAGTAGTCGTCGCCGTAGGTGCCCCACGCCAGCCAGTCCGCGGACAGGTTGATCTGCTCCGGCGTGCCGTCCGGGTCGATGCCCGCCGAGCACAGGGCGTAGTCGTAGCCGCGGACCTTCTCCTCGGTCCAGATGCGCGGCACGTCGTCGTAGATGCCCATCTCGCGGCACCACTCGACGTTGTGCTCCAACGCGTCGTGCCAGTGCGGGCTCAGCGTGAGCGGGTAGGGCATGAGCATGTCGGGCCAGTCGAGGTGCGGCACCCGCTCGAACGGCACGTGGCTGAAGCTGCGCAGGCGTTGCGGCGCGGTGGCGATCAGCGCGCGGGCGGCGCTGGTGCCCAGGCCCGTCGGACCGCCGAGCACGGGGTTCGAGGCGACCGCGCCGTCGTTCATGTACCGGCTGGAGCGGGCGTGCCACTCGTGCCCGCCCGCCTGCCAGTCCTGCAACCCCTTCACGTAGGCCAGCACGGCGAGGCGGCCCGCCGGGTCGACGCCGTGCTCGTCCAGCAGCGCCGGCACCTCCGTGACGGCGGTGTGCTCGAACTGGTGCAGCCGGGACGTGAGCAGGTCGTTCACGGCCTCGGCCGCCTCCTGGGTGGGGACGTCGAGGAACTTCTCCAGCACCAGGACGCCGTTGCTCAGCTCGCCCTCGTCCAGCACCTCGCGCTCGTAGGAGAACAGGTCGTTGCGCAGGTGCACGGCGTCGGAGAACGTGTCGCGCAGGACGCCCATCGGGCGGCTCAGGGCGATGCGGGCGGGCACCTCCAGACCGGTGACGTGCTCGACCAGGTTCGCCGACCAGGGCGCGCCGCCCACCTTGCGGCGCATCTCGACGTACTCGATCGGGTTCGAGAGCCGGCCCTCGGAGATGTTCAGCAGCTCCCACATCGACTCGTCGAGGAGGTGCTTGGTGTTGTCGGCGAAGCGCCGCCGCCAGTCCGCCGAGTGGCTGGGGACGGTGCGCTGCCACAGGTCGGCGAGGCCCTTCTCGACCGGGTTCGTCGGCTCCTCGGTGATCGCGCCGTCCACCGGCATGAACAGCGGCAGCCGGTCGAGGTACGCCTTGGCGCCCGCCACGTCCGGGTTGCGCTTGTACAGCTCCACGAAGTGGTCGTCGAAGTAGAAGACCCAGACGTACCAGTCGGTCACCAGGTCGAGGTCGTCGGGCGACGCGTCCGGGTGGGTGTAGGCGCACAGCAGGGCGTAGTCGTGCGAGTCGAGGTCGGCGTCCGTCCAGATGACGGTGCCGTGCTGGGGGACGTCGATCATGTCCATCGCGTGGGCCCACGCCTTGGTGTGCGTGCGCGCGCGTTCCAGGCTGGGGTTCAGCCGCGCCGGGTAGGGCAGGTAGAAGTCCGGCAACTGGAACGGCTGCATGGGTTCGGGCCTCTCGTCGACGTGTACCGCGTGTACGCAACCAGTGCCGTGCGGGACGGGCCAAGACCTGGCGGCACTGATCCACACGTTCGAGCGGTCGCACCCCCCGACCGGCGCAGTCCGGTGGCGCTTTCGGTGGGCACGCGGTGACCGCGTGCGCCTTCGGTGAGCGGTGGAACCGGCCCGGAAGCGGCACACTGGAGTCGTGCCCCGCCTGGAGCCGTTCGACGAGGACTTCTTCGAGGAAGCGCCGCAGCGCCGCACCTACGTGCTGGACCTGCCGGTGTCACCCGAACGTGTGTGGCGAGGGCTGACCGCGTCCAACCCGCTGTGGTGGTGCCGCCTGCTGTCGGCCGAGTACACGTCGCCCCGCCCGTTCGGGATCGGCACGACGCGGCGGGCGCTGGTGCTGGGCGTGCTGCGGCTGGAGGAGCGCTTCTTCCGCTGGGAGGAGGGCCGGCGGCAGTCGTTCTGGGTGAGCCGGGCGAACCTGCCGCTGTTCCGCCGGTTCGGCGAGGACTACCTGGTGGAGCGGACCGCGGGCGGGTGCCGGTTCACGTGGACGTTCGCCTACGAGCCGGCGCTGAAGGCGGGCGGGCGGGTGAACGCGGCGGTGTTCGGGTCGCTGGCGGCCGACACGCGGCGACACTTCGGCACCCCTACCGAACGTCACGCCGGGTGACCGATCCGGCCCGAAATCGGCCGGAAAGTGCAGTAGCTCACGCCCATCCGGGTGAGTGGTCATCTTAGGTTAGGCTCCCCTCATGTCCCAGGGAGACGCGCTGCTCGCAGGCCAGGAACTGGTCCTGGCGCACCACGACCGCGCCGTGGTGCACGGCGTCTCGCTCGGGCTGCGCGCCGGCGCCGTGACGGCGCTCGTCGGCCCCAACGGGTCCGGCAAGTCGACCGTCCTGCGCTCCCTGGCCCGCCTGCACCGCCCGCGCGGGGGCGAGGTGAAGCTGGGCGAGCGCACCGTGTGGGGGCACGCGGCGCTGTCCGGCAAGGAGTTCGCCCGCAACGTCACCCTGCTCACCCAGCAGCGGCCGACGCCGTCCGGCGTGTCCGTGCGCGACGTCGTCTCCTACGGCCGCTACCCGTACCGGACCGGCTGGCGCGGCGTCGACCTGGAGGGCAACGCCGCGATCACCCGCGCCATGGAGCTGACCGGCGTCACCGCGATGGCCGACCGCGGCGTGGACGAGCTGTCCGGCGGCGAGCTCCAGCGCGTCTGGCTGGCGTCGTGCCTGGCACAGCAGACGTCCGTGCTGCTGCTCGACGAGCCGACCAACCACCTCGACCTGCGGTACCAGGTGGAGGTCCTGGACGTCGTCCGCGACCTCGCGAACGACCACGACGTGGCCGTGGGTGTGGTGCTCCACGACCTCGACCACGCGGCGATCATCGCCGACGAGGTGGTGTTGCTGTCGGAGGGCCGGGTCGTCGCGGCGGGCGGGGTCCGCGACGTCCTGACCGGCGAGCACCTCACCCGCGCCTACGGCGTCACGGTGCACGTCGCCGACGACCCGGTGACCGGAGCGATCCACTGCCGCCCGCTGGGCCGGCACACCCCGCGCCCGGTCTGAGCGAATCCCCCGAGAGCCCGAAAGCTGAGAGGTCCGACCATGCGCCTGTTGACCCCTGCCCTCGTCGCGGCGGCCGTCGTGCTGTCCGCGTGCGGCACGACCGAGACGCCGACGACGACGCCGAGCGAGAACGCCGGCGGCCCCGTCAGCGTCACCGACGCCCGCGGCAAGGCCGTCGAGCTGAAGGCGCCCGCCCAGCGCGTCGTCACGCTGGAGTGGGCGGAGACCGAGGTCGTCACCTCGCTGGGTGTCACGCCTGTGGGTGTCGCCGACGCCACCGGCTACAAGACGTGGGACGCCGCCGCGCCGCTCCCCGGCGACGTGAAGGACGTCGGCAAGCGCAACGAGCCCAGCGTGGACGCCATCGTGGCGCTGAACCCCGACGTCGTGATCATGTCCCAGGGCCGTGACGAGACGCTGGCCGGGCAGCTGGAGAAGTACGTGCCGGTCGTCGTCACCAAGTCCAGCGACGCCTCCCGCAACCTCGACCGCCTGCGCGACGACGTGCGGATGATCGCCAAGGCGATCGGCAAGGCGGGCGAGGGCGACACGCTGCTGTCCGAGATGGACACCGCGCTCGCCGACGGCAAGAAGGCCGTCGAGGCCAAGGGCGCGACCGGCACGCCGTTCGTCATGGCCGACGGCTGGCTGGAGGGCAGCACCGTCAACATCCGCCCGTTCGGCAAGGGCTCGCTCGTCTCCGACACCGCCGAGGCCGTCGGCCTGAAGAACGCGTGGACCGGCGAGGTCGACCCGAAGTGGGGCCTCGGCGCCACCGACGTCGAGGGCATGACCGCGATCACCGACCCGAAGACCGTCCTGTTCTACAGCGCGTCCGAGGACGACGTGTTCACCACCGGCCTGGCCCAGAACCCGGTGTGGCAGCGGCTGCCGTTCGTCGTGTCGCAGAAGGTCGTCAAGCTGGAGCCGGGCACGTGGACGTTCGGTGGCCCCAAGTCGGTCATCCGCGTCGCCGAGCAGTTCGTGAAGGCCACCACCGCCTGATGCGCACCGCCGCCGTGACGGCGGGGATCGTGGCGGCCATCGCCGTGCTCTCCGCCGTCCACCTCACCCAGGGCACCGCGTCGACCGGTGTGCTCGACGTGCTCAACGCCCTGGTCGGCAACGGGGACGCGCAGACCCTCGCCGTGCTGGAGGGTTCGCGCGTGCCGCGCCTGCTGGCCGCGCTGCTGCTCGGCGTCGCCCTCGGCGTCGCCGGCGCGGGCATGCAGTCCGTGGCGCGCAACCCGTTGGCGTCGCCGGACACGCTCGCCGTCAACGCGGGCTCGCACCTCGCCGTCGTCGCGATCGCCGCGTTCGGGCTGAGCCTGCCCACGCTGCCGTCGGGGGCGGTGGCGTTCGTCGGCGGGCTCGCCGCGGCGGTCGTCGTGCTCGGGCTGTCCGGCGGCGGGTCCGCGAGCCCTCGGCTGGTGCTCGTCGGCTCGGCCGTCGCGTTGACGCTCCAGTCGGCGACGATCCTGCTGCTGCTCATGTACGAGCAGGAGACCAGCGGGTTGTTCGCGTGGGGCAGCGGGTCGTTGACCGTGAGCGACCTGAACGCGACCGCGCAGATGACGCCCGTGGTGGTCGTGGCGGTGGCGGCGCTGGTGGTGATGGGGCGGTCGCTCGACATCCTGGCCCTGGGTGACGACAACGCGACCGTGCTGGGCTTGAAGGTGCGGCGGACGCGCGTCGGCGCGGTGCTGCTGACCGTGGCGCTGACCGCCGCGTCCGTGACCGTCGCCGGGCCGGTCGGGTTCGTGGGGCTGAGCGCGCCGGTGATCACCCGGCTGCTCGCGCCCGTCGTGCCGGGGCTCGGGCGGCACCGGGTGATGCTGCCGGTGTCCGGGCTCGTCGGCGTGGTGATCGTGCTCGGCGCGGACGTGCTGCTGCGGGCCGTGCTCGGCTCGGCGGAGGCCGTGCGGGTGCCGACCGGTGTCATGACGACGGTCCTCGGCGCGGCCGTGCTGGTCTGGCTCGCCCGACGCGGGCGGTCCAGCGGCACGCCGCGGCAGGCCCCGGCCGGGCGGGTCGGTGTGGCCGGGTCGCGACGTCGGCTGGCGGTGATCTCGGCGTCCCTGGTCGTGCTGGTGGTCGCCGCGCCCGTCGCCGGGCTGATGCTCGGCGACCGGCTGGTGCTGCTGGGTGACCTGGCGAACTGGATCGCGGGGCGGTCCGGGACCGCGTTGACGTTCGTCGTCGACCAGCGGTTGCCGCGCGTGCTGGCGGCGTTGGTGGCGGGCGCGGCGCTGGCCGTGGCCGGGTGCGGCATCCAGTCCGTGAGCCGCAACCCGTTGGCGGAACCCGGTCTGCTCGGCATCACCGCGGGCGCGGGGCTCGGCGCGATCGCGTTGATCACCGTCGTGCCGCTGGCCGGCGCGTGGCACATCGCGGGCGCGGCCGGCGTCGGCGCGGTGGTGGCGTTCGCGCTGGTCTACGGGCTGGCGTGGCGGTCGGGGCTCGACTCGGACCGGCTCGTCGTCATCGGCATCGCCACGTGGTCGGCCGGGATGGCGCTGATCACGCTGCTGATCGTCATGTCGGACCCGTGGAACACGGCGAAGGCGCTGACGTGGCTGTCCGGGTCGACGTACGGGCGGACGTTGGAGCAGGTGCTGCCGACGGCGCTGGCGCTGGCGCTCCTCACGCCGCTGCTGTGGGCGCGGCACCGCGAGCTGGACCTCCACAGCCTGGACGAGGACACGCCCCGCGTGCTCGGCATGCGGGTCGAGCGGTCGCGGCTGGTGATCCTCGCGGCGGCCGGGGTGCTCGCGGCCACCGCCGTGTCCGCGATCGGGGTCGTGGCGTTCGTCGGGCTGGTCGCGCCGCACCTCGCGCGCTCGCTCGTCGGCGGGCGGCACGCGCGGGTCATCCCCGTCGCGGCGGCGTTGGGCGCGGTGCTCGTGTCGATCGCGGACACCGTGGGGCGGACCGTCATCGCGCCCGCGCAGGTGCCCGCCGGGCTGGTGATCTCGTTGATCGGCACGCCGTACTTCGTGCTCGTGCTGTGGCGGACGCGGGAGATGCGGACCTAGGTCGCCCTCACGGCGGACCCATGCCTTGAAGACATGGGCACAGGTCTTGGACTCACGGCACGGTTCTGCGGTCTGCTTGACCCCGGATCGCACCAGCAGTGAGGAAACCTCCATGTACCAACGGATCGGTCTGGCGGTGCTGGCGCTCGTCGCGGTGGCGGCGTGCGGTCAGGTGGCCTCCACGGACGGTGGGACGTCGACACCGGGCACGGCGGGCACCGCGGCGGGCACGGCGGGCACGGCGGCGAGCACGGAGTCCGTGCCGCTGTCCGAGGCCGACCGGGCCGCCGCGCCCGAGTTGGCGAAGCGGTTCGCGGAAGCCGCCAACGCGGGTGACGCGGAGGCCGTCGCGGCGACGTTCGCGGAGGACGCGCGGTTCGACAGCGCGGGTCGGATCTACCCGTCCCGCGCCGACATCATGGACCGCTTCCTCACCCCCGAGGTCATCACGCCCGGCGGCAAGTACACCGTCACCGGCGAGCGCTGGAACGGCTCCCGCTACCGCGTGGACTACGAGTACTCCACCGGGCGCGGCGGCACGGAGGTCTTCTACTACGAGTTCCTGGTGCGGGACGGGCTCATCCAGGACGTCGTCGGCCGCTACAGCTGACCGCCCGGCGACCAGGTCCGCGGGTCCGCCGCCACCTGCGCGCCGCTGACCAGGTCCTTGACCTCGTGGTCCCCGCCCTCCCCGAACGGCGGGAACCACACGAACGGGATGCCCTTGCGCGACGCGTACCGGACCTGCCTGGCCACCTTGTCCTCCTGGTGGTACAGCTCGACGTTGAACCCGTTGTCCCGCAACGCCTTCGCGGTGCCCGTCGCGCGCCGACGGCCGTCCTTCGGGAGCACCACGAGCACGTCGGTCGGCGAGCTCGGCCCCTGGTCGAGGAGCCCGGCGGAGAGCACCTTGGCGAAGATCCGGGTCAGGCGTGGCGGCGTTCCGGCGACGTGTTCGCGCTGGACGTCCGCGTGCCGGTGAACGCGGTGGCGGACGTGGTGCTGCCGAACAGGAGGCGGCAGCGGCTCGGCTCCGAGTACCACCACCTGACGTCCCGCGTCGAGTGAGCCGGGACCGCCGGGACCGGTTGGCCGCGACGAGGTTCGAGGCCTGTGGGACGCCCGGCCGCGTTCCGCCGACCTCCCGCCGGCCCGGGGTGAGCCGGCGGGAGGTCGGCGCGGGTCAGCGCAGCCCGGCGACGATCCGGTCCACGGCCGCGCCCAGCTTGGCGTACTTCTCGGTGTACAGCACCGGGAAGACGCCGGGCGGGTCGGCCGGGCGGTAGGTGTCGACGTAGTCGGTGCCCAGGTTGCTGAACGCCACGACGATGTAGTTGCGCGGCTCCTTGCCCGGCAGGGACCGCACGATCCCCGCGTCGCTGCCGGTCGTGTCGACCCAGCCCGTCTTGTGGCCGAACCGCACCTCGGCGACCGCGTCGCACGGCCGCACGTCCCGGTCGTACACGGCCGCGCCCACGGTCATGGTGCCGTCCGGCTTGACCCAGCGCGGCGGCGTGACCTGGCGGATGCCCTGCACCGGGTAGCCGCGGCCGCACCAGTTCGTGGTGGACAGCATCTCGTTGTGGCCCTGGTCGTACAGGGACTTCAGGAACTGGGCGCGGGACGCGTCGCTCAGCACGTGCCGCGTGACGGCACGGCCGGCGGGCGTGGTCCACAGGGTGCCGTGGCCGCCGTTGACCAGCAGGAGCAGCTTGGCGGTGTCGATGCTGCTCATGTTCGAGCCGATCCACCGGCCGCCGTTGTCCGGGTTGGTGCCGGTCACCATCAGCGTCGGGAGGCCGAGCTCGACGAACGTGCGGTTGACCTCGTCCCACGCGCGCAGGTCGTGGAGCAGCTTGATCAGCGCGCAGGTCGACTCGTTCTGCGACTTGGTGATCATGTCGTCGAAGTGGCGCCGGACGACCCTGCTCGACGCGCCGCCGCACGCCGGGTTGATCGTCACCGGTCGGTAGTCGTACACGGAGTCGAGGTTGATCCGGCCCTGGTCCGCCAGTCGCAGCACGCCGAAGCCGACCATGAGCTTCAGCACCGACGCCGGGTACGGCGAGGAGAAGTCGATCGGGGCGTTCTCCCGGCCGGCGAGCACGTCGCGGGTGCCCCGGCCGCCGTTGACGTCCCACTCGGTGTCGTCCCACCAGCGGTAGCGCACCTGGTCGGTGGACAGCGTCCGCCGGTCCAGCGGCACCACGACGCCGTTCGGGTACTGCGGGCTGAGCAGCACGTCCGCCATCCCGAGCGGCGTGCCGTAGCGGCCGAGTTCGATCACCGTGAGGTCGAGGTTCGGCATCTGGTGCAGGGGCCGCGCCGCGGCCGCGGACAGCCGCCGTTCCGGTTCGCCGGCCACCGAGTCGTACTTCTCCGGCGCGCCCGCCTTGGACGCCGCCACCTGGTCCGGCGGGGTCAGGTCGAGCACGTCCTTGAAGTCCTGCGCCACGACCGCCTGCCGCAGCGCCTCGGCCAGCCGGGCGCTCACCTCGTCCGGGTGGGCCACCGCGGCCTGCGTCACCGGGTCGGTCGCCGTTCTCGAATCGGTCACCGCCGTCGGGTCGGCCACCGTCTTCGGATCGGTCACCGCCGTCGGGTCGGCCCCCGCGGCGGGCGCCGTCGCCGTCGCGCCGGACACCGCCGTCGCCGCCACCAGCGCGGTCGCGGCGAGCAACCCCCGTCTGAACGTCCTCATCCCACTCCCCCGGAAAGTCGATCGTGCGTGCCGCCACTGAAAGTAGAGCATCCGTCACCGGTGCGTGACGGCGTTTCCCCGGCCGCGGCTAGCGGAACGTGGTGAGGAACTGGTCGCGGAACGCGTGCATGGGGCGGACCGGCGCGTCCGGGCCGGGCTTCAGGCCCTCGGACCAGCCCCAGCCGGACGTGCGAGCCAGGACGGCCGGGTCGCGGGCCACGACGGTGACCGGCACGTCCCGGCCCGCGCCGTCGCCGGTCACCGTGGGCGCGGGCTGGTGGTCGCCGAGGAACACGAGCACGAGGTCGTCGTCGCCGTAGGTCTCGACGTACGACACCAGCGTGTTCACCGAGTACTCGACGGACCGGGCGTAGTCCGCCCGCACCGCCGCCGGGTCACGGCCGAAGATCGCCTCCGCCGGCGCCTCGCCCGACGTCATGGCGCGGTACACGGACCCGTCGCCGACCTCGTCCCAGCCGACCGGCGACGGGAGCGGCGACCACGGCACGTGGCTGGACAGCAGCGGGATCGCGGCCATCACCGGCGCGTGGTCGGCGTCGCGCTCGGCCCGCTGGAACGCCGCCAGCGTGTACTGGTCGGGCATGGTCGCGTAGCCGAACCGCGGACCCCGGTAGCCGAGGTCGCCGGACGCGTAGACGCGGTGGTAGTCGAAGAACCCGCCCTCCGGCCAGGCCCGCGTGATGCCCGGCGCGACGCCGACCGACCGCCAGCCCGCCTGCCGGAACGCGCCGCCGAGCGTCAGCCGGTCGCTCGACACCAGCGTCCGGTACCGCTGCTGGTTGTCGACCCACAGCCCGGACATCAGGGTGGCCTGGGCGAGCCAGCTGCCGCCGCCCGCCGTGGGCGAGGTGAGGAACGCGCTGCGCGAGCCGTACCAGGCGGCGGCGAGCCGGGCCGTGCCCGCGTCGAGCGCCGCGCCGACCCGTGCCGCGATCTCCGGGTGCTCCACCGCGGCACGCCCGTAGCTCTCCACGAACGCGAGCACGACGTCCTTGCCGCGCAACGCCGTCAGCAGCTCGTCGCCCGGCGTGCCGCGGAACGCGTCCACGGCGGCCTCCGCCGCGAACCGGTCCTTGTCCCGCAACCCCACGCCGACCTGGCGCGCGCGGTCGTAGGCGAACTCCGCCGCGCTGTGCGACGCGATCGGCACGCCGGGCGCGAGCCGCAGGCCGGGCGCGGCGCACGTGAGCCACACGACCGCCACCACCGCGACCGACCGCGTGACCACGAGCCGGTGCCGCCCCACCGCCCGCGTCAGCCGCAGCACGGACCGCGTCGTCAGCACCACCAGCGCGACCGCCAGCGCCACGGCGCCCACCACCGCCGCGACCGCCGCGAACCGGCCCGCCGTCACGTCCACGTAGTCCACCGCGGGCGTCAGCAACGGCCAGTCCAGCACCAGGTCGAACGGCCGGTGCAGCACGGCGTGGAACCCGAGGTCCAGCGCCTTCACCACCAGCAGCACGCCGAGCAGCGCCCCGCCCGCCACCGCCGCGGGCCGGCGCGCCCGTTCCGGCAGCACGAGCGCCAGCGCCACGCCGAGCAGCCCTTCCAGCGGGAGGCGCAGGAACGCGGCGGGCGTGAACCGGTCGAACTGGCTCGGCACGACCAGCGCGGACACCACGAACACGGCCGCGGCGACGGTCAGCGCGACCGTCCCCACCGCACGGCGGCCGCGCCCGTCCGCACCACCCTCCGGCATGCCGTCCCCTCGTCCACCCGGTCTTGATCAGTACAACGCGGGATCGGCCACCCCCGGTTCAACGGTGGGTACGGTGGCCGCGTGACTCGTCCGTACGTCCTCCTCAGCGTCGCGGTCAGCGTGGACGGCTACATCGACGACGGGCGCGCCGAGCGGTTCCCGCTGTCCAACGCCGAGGACTTCGACCACGTCGACCGGGTGCGCGCGGAGTCGGACGCGATCCTGGTCGGCGCGGGCACGATCCGCCGCGACGACCCGCGCCTCCTGGTCAACAGCCCCGAACGGCGTGCCGCCCGCGTCGCGGGGGGACGGTCCGAGCACCCGCTGAAGGTCGCCGTCACCGGCACCGGCGACCTCGACCCGGACCGCAGGTTCTGGCGCCACGGCGGCGACAAGCTCGTCTACACCACGGATTCCGGCCGGACGCGCGCCGTCACGGCGGTCGGCGCGCTGGCGGAGGTCGTGGCCCTCGGCCCGGACGTCGACTTCGGCGTGCTGCTGGACGACCTCGGCGGCCGCGGCGTCGAACGGCTCATGGTGGAGGGCGGCGGCACGATCCACACCGCGTTCCTCGCCGCCGGTCTGGCCGACGAGATCCGGATGGCCGTCGCGCCGATGCTGATCGGCCGGGACGCCGCGCCGAGGTTCGTCAACCCGGCGCCGTTCCCGGGCGGGCCGGCCCGCCGCTTCCACCTGGAAGAGGTGAGCAGGCTCGGCGACGTCGCCGTGCTGCGCTACTTCCCGAAAGCCTGAAGCAGCGCGCGCACGGTGTCGCGGCGGAACCACGCCACCACGGCCGCCAACGCCAGCAGCACCGCGGGCAGCACCGCGCCGTCCGGGTCGCCGAGGACGACCAGTTCCGTGCCGACCGCGCCCGCCATCACGCCGACCAGCCCCAACGCGGCGAGCCCGCACAGCCGGGGCACGAGCAGGCCGAGCGCCCCCGCGACCTCCAGCACGCCGGTGACGTGCCGGAGCCACTGCCCGATGCCGATCTTGTCGAACTTGCCGACGAACGCGTCACCGAACAACAGCACCCCGCTGTAGGCGAAGTACGCCGCCAGCACCGCCTGCAACGCCCACAGCAGGACGTTCCCGACGCCGCGCGCCCGCACGGTCCCCACCCGATCAGCCGAATCGGACATCACGCACTCCTCACACCGAAACCGAAGCACTGCGCCACAACCACGTGATGTCGCGGCCGAACGACCAGACGAGCGCGGCGAGCGCGAGTCCGACCAGGACCGCCGCGTGCGGGACCAGGCCCGACACGGCGACGACGAGCACGATCCCCTGCACCGCGGCGACCACCTTGCGCGCGTGGCTCGGCGGCAACGCCCCGCGCAGCCAACCCCACACCCACGACGCCGCGACGAACGCGTACCGCAGCGCGCCCATCACCAGCACCCACGGCCCGAACGCCGCCGCGACGTGCACGCTCAGCACCAGGATGAGGAACGCGTCGACCTCCATGTCGAACCGCGCGCCCAGCGGTGACGCGGTGCCCGTGCGGCGGGCGACCTGGCCGTCCACGAAGTCCAGCGCCAGCGCCACGGACGCCATCCCGACGACCAGCGCCGTCTCGGCCGACCCGTCCGCGACGAGCGCCGTGACGCCGCCGACCAGCAGCCCCCGGGCCAACGTCACCCGGTCGACCGGCCCGAGCACCCCGGCGTGCGCCTGGACGGCGCCGCTCAGCAACACCTGCGTGGCGAGCGCGTAGCCGAGGCCCGCGACCCAGCCCAGCGGCCCCAGCCCCACCGCGCACTCCAGCACGCCGAGCAGGAGCACCTGCACGCCCGCCCAGAGCGCCGGCTCCGCGTTCGATCGCCACGCCTCGCGCACGGACGCCGCCGTGCTGTGCTGAAGTGTCGTCATCGTGCCCCTCGTGGCGGTGGCCCTCGTCTACCGGAGGTTTACAGATGACACGCTCTGCGAGGGCCTTGTGGTTCACCTCGGCGGGAAAAAGTGAAGTCCGACCGGTGGCGCTGCCCGAGCCCGGACCCGGCGACGTCGTCGTCCGCACCCTGTTCTCGGGCATCAGCCGGGGCACGGAAGCCCTGGTCCTGCGCGGCGGCGTGCCGGAGAACCAGCGGGAGGCGATGCGCGCGCCGTTCCAGGAGGGCGACTTCCCGTGGCCGGTGAAGTACGGCTACCTCAACGTCGGCGTGGTCGAGGAAGGACCGGGGCGCGGTCGCACGGTGTTCTGCCTCTACCCGCACCAGACGCGGTACGTCGTGCCCGCCGACGCGGTGACGCCCGTGCCGGACGGGGTGCCCGCCGCGCGGGCCGTGCTCGCCGGGACGGTGGAGACGGCGGTGAACGCGGTGTGGGACGCGAAACCGCTGCTGGGCGACCGGATCGCGGTCGTCGGCGGCGGGATGGTCGGGTGCGCGGTGGCCGCCGTGCTGGCCCGGTTCCCCGGCGTGCGGCTGCAACTGGTCGACGCCGATCCCGGCCGTGCCGCGGTGGCCGCCGCGCTGGGCGTGGACTTCGCGTCACCCGACGACGCGGCGGGCGGCCTCGACCTCGTCGTCCACGCGAGCGCGACCGAGGCGGGGCTGGCGCGGTCGTTGGCGCTGCTCGCGCCGGAGGGCCGGGTGGTGGAGCTGAGCTGGTACGGCGACCGCCGCGTCAGCCTGCCGCTGGGCGAGTTCTTCCACTCCCGGCGGCTCCGGTTGGTCAGCAGCCAGGTCGGCGTGGTCGCCCGGCCCGACCGCACCTACGCCGAACGCATGGCGCTCGCGCTGGACCTGCTCGCCGACCCGGCGTTCGACGCGCTGATCACCGGCGAGACGCCGTTCGAGGACCTGCCGGGCGTGCTGCCCGAGCTGGCGAGCGGCGAGCTGCCCGCCCTGTGCCACCGGGTTCGCTACGGTGCCGACCATGTTCCTGCCTGACACCACCGCGGACGTGCGGGCCCGCGGGGCGACCGTCGCCGTCCTGCCCGTCGGCAGCCACGAGCAGCACGGCCCCCACCTGCCGCTGGCCACGGACACCGTCGTCGCGTGGGAGGTCGCGCGGGCGATCGCCGACGCCCACCCCGTCCAGCTGCTCCCGCCGGTCACGATCTCGTGCTCGCACGAGCACGCGGCCTGGCCGGGCACCGTCAGCATCTCGGCCCGCACGCTGCACGCCGTGGTGCTGGACGTCGCCGAGTCGCTGCGCCGATCCGGCGTGCCGAACCTGGTGCTGGTCAACGGCCACGGCGGCAACTACGTGCTGTCGAACGTGGTGCAGGAGTCGGAGGGGATGGCGTTGTTCCCCGGCAGCGCCGACTGGGCCGCGGCACGGGCCGCCGCCGGGCTGGAGACGTCGTCCCGCGCCGACATGCACGCGGGCGAACTGGAGACGTCCATCCTCCTGCACACCCATCCGGACCTGGTGAAATCCGGTTACGAGACGGGCGACCACCTGGCCGACGACCGGCCGCACCTGCTGACGCGCGGCCTCGCGCCGTACACGCCGTCCGGGGTGGTCGGGCGGCCGTCGCTGGCGTCAGCCGAGAAGGGCCGGGACGTGCTCGCGGCGCTCGTCGGGGCGTTCGGGCCGTACCTCGACCTGTTCTGATCCGGCTCGTCCCGGCCTTCGGCGGACCAGCGTGAGCACGCCCGGCAGGCTGCCGACCAGCGCCAGCACGCCGTAGACGACGCCGGTGGTGAGCCCCTGCGCGGCGCCGAGGCCGGCCGTGCCGAACGCCACCGC
Organism: Saccharothrix hoggarensis; assembly: GCF_042678885.1. Classification (GTDB taxonomy): domain Bacteria; phylum Actinomycetota; class Actinomycetes; order Mycobacteriales; family Pseudonocardiaceae; genus Actinosynnema; species Actinosynnema hoggarensis. The sequence goes on along the minus strand of NZ_JBHTLK010000112.1, from coordinate 904 downwards.
CAGGAACGCCTCGCGCGGCCCGAACCCGCCGACGTTCAGCGGCACGGCCATGACCAGCAACGCGAGCACGGCCAGGGGGACCAACCGCCCGGTCGACGCCTCGACGCCCGCCGCCCGGGCCGCCACGACGAACAGGGCGACGTGCCCGGCCACCGCCACCGCCGACAGCGCCACCACCTCGGGCAGCGCCCGGCGGTTCACCAGGCCCGCGCGGGCGTCCGCCCACGTCGTCCGCAACGCGCCGCGCACCCTCGCCGAACACGCCACGCCCACCGCCGCTCCCACCGCCCCCACGACCAGGACCGCCACCAGCACGGCCACCGGCACTCCGGGCACGTCGACCAACGCCGACCCGGCGAGGCCGAGGGCGAGGGCGACGAGGACCACCTGCCCGGCGAACCGCTCGAACAGCACGGCCCGTACCCCGCGGCCCACGTCGCCGGACCGCCGGCCGTGGCTCACCGCGCGGTGCACGTCCCCGAGGACCCCGGCGGGCAGCACGGCGTTGAGGAGCGACGCCCGGTAGTAGTCCGCCACGGCAGCGCGGAGGGTGAGCGGCAGGCCGAGGCCGTGCGCGATCACGCGCCAGCGCCACGCGGCGCACACCGTCGTCAGCAGCCCCAGGCCGAGCGCGGCGACGACCGACCGGCCGTCGACGGCCCGGAGCCCGGCCGCGAACGCGTCCGCGCCCAGCCGCCACCCGAGCGCCACCAGGATGCCGACCGCGCCGAGCAGCCTCAGCCACGGCCACAGCCGTCTCACCGCGGCACCGCCAGCAGGTCGGTGTGGTGCACGACGACCCGCGGGCCGGTGTCGAGCCTGCGCCGCAGGTAGTCGGGCGCCGCGTCGGCCAGCCGCGGTTCCTGCTCGACCGCCGCGCCCACCCAGCCGCGCAGCCACTCGG
>NZ_JBHTLK010000111.1:0-21957 GCF_042678885.1 Saccharothrix hoggarensis | reverse complement strand
CCGGCGGCCGTGCCTGTCTGCCGCGCCCGGCGGCCGTGCCTGTCTGCCGCGCCCGACGACCGTGCCTGACGAGCGTGTCCGCTTCGCCACCGCCTGCCGCGCCTGTCTGCCGCGTTCGACGGTCGCCGGCGCGACGTCACGGGCTGGACAGGTCGGCCATCGTCTTCAGGCGCGACCGGGTGTTCTCCCAGCGTTCCGGCGGCCCGGCGGAGTAGAGGACGTACTCGACGCCGTCCACCTCCCAGAACACCGTTGCGACCCTGGTCGGGCCGGACGCCTCCACGTCCTCGAACTCCCAGCCGACGGCCGGGTGGTCGCGGACCGTCGTCGCGGCGAGGGTCAGCCGCCGGTGGGCCGGTTCGCGCTCGCGCTGCGCGGCGGCCTCGGTGATGCGGTCCAGCAGGGACTTCGACGGGTCGGTGACCGGCGCGCCACCGAACCTCACCTCCTCGCGCGGCGAGGCGGGGTCGACGGCGACCAGCGTCGTGGCGACCGTGCCGCCGGAGCGCCGCCACCCGGCGGGGACCACGGTGGTGAGACCGCCCGGGGCGGTCACCTGTTCGACGTCCGGGGGCAGGGCGGAGGTCGACGTGGTGCCCGTGGTGCTCGCCGTTGTTGTCGTGGCCGTGGTGGGCGTGGCTGTCGTCGTGGGACCTGCCGGCAGCGTCGAGGGCGCGGCGACGGCGGTGGGCGCCGGGTCGTCCAGCGCCAGGTAACCGGCCGCGCCCGCGAGCACGACGTACAACGCGGTGAAGGTCAACGCCAACGGCAGCGCGCCGATCGTGTTCTTCCGGTCCACCGGGCGCTTCGCCATCCGGATAGTCTGGCCGCCGACGCTCCGGCGAGTAAATCGGAGAACCGGTGATGCCTGCCAACGGGCCGAACGAGTGGGACGACCTGCGCCGGTGGGTGGCCGCGCGCATCGCCCGGCCGATCGACCTCACCGCGTTCGCCGACCACGACCGGGCCCGCCTGACCCGCTCCCGCGCCGCCCTGGCCTCCGCCCTCGACGAACCGCTCGCGGCGGCCGACGCGATCCGAGCCGAACTGTCCCGCTCCGACGCCGCCCGAGCCGAACCGGACCGCGCCGAGCGCTCCTTCGCGGAACCCGCCCCCGCCGTGCCCGGCCGCGCCGGTCCGGCCCGTGCCGAGTCGGGTCGCGCCGAACCCGCCCAGGCCGAACCCGCCACCCCCGAACGCGGCCGCGCCGAACCCGCCCACGAGACCAGCCTGCGGGCCGACGACCTGCTCCGCGTCCACCTCTCCCTCGCCCTCGCCGCCCGCACCACCCACATCCGCGACGTCACGCCCGGCGGCGCGCTCGTCATCACCGGCCGCGCGCAGCTCGCCGAGTGCCGCGCACTGGCCGACGAGATCCTGACGACCGCCCCGGACCCGGAGCTGGTCGCCTTCGCCACCGACCTGCGGCACCGGGTGGCGCGCGGCGAGCGGTGGCGGTGGGTCGCGCCCCGGTCCGCGGTGGGCTTCGGCGTGGTGGCGCTGGCCGTCCTGGTGCTGCCGTTCGTGGGCGGCGCGGTCGACGACCCGCTCGTCACGGCGGCGGGCGTGCTGCTCGGCGGCGCCTTCGTGTTCGCGTCCGTGGTGGCCCACCGCAAGCAGCAGTGGGCCGTGGACGCCGAAACCGCCTCCGCCCGCCCGCAACCGTGACCTCCGCCGCAGTCACCGGGCGCGCTGTGCTTGGATCAGCGGGGTGAGCACGGTCTACGATTGCAGCGTTCAGGCCGACCGGACGGCAGGCCTCACCGCCGCGGCGGGCGCGGTGCGCTCCGGGCGCCTCGTGGTCCTCCCCACCGACACCGTCTACGGCATCGGGTGCGACGCGTTCGACGCGACCGCGGTGCGCGCCCTGCTGGAAGCCAAGGGCCGCGGGCCGGACATGCCGGTGCCCGTCCTGGTCGGCTCGTGGACCACCATCGACGGCCTGGTCCTCAGCGTTCCCCGGCAGGCCCGCGCGCTGATCGAGGCGTTCTGGCCCGGCGGGCTCTCCCTGGTCCTGCAGCACGCGCCCTCGCTCGCGTGGGACCTCGGTCACACCCGCGGCACGGTGATGCTGCGCATGCCGCTGCACCCGGTCGCCCTCGAACTGCTCCGCGACGTCGGCCCGATGGCCGTGTCCAGCGCGAACAAGTCCGGCTTCCCGCCCGCGGGCACCGCGCAGGAGGCGTGGGACCAGCTCGGCGAGGAGGTCGGCGTCTACCTGGACGGCGGCCCGGCCGCCGAGAACGTCGCGTCCACCATCGTCGACCTGACCGGCCCGGACCCGGTGGTGCTGCGCGAGGGCGCGGTGCCGATCGCGGAGGTGTCCGAGGTGCTCGGCGTCGAAGTCGAGGTCGCGCGCTAGTGGATCTTGTCGATCGGAGTAGCGTGGTGGTCCCCAAGCCCGAACCACCCGACCAACTCGGTCACGTCGATCCCGTCGGTCCGCCCGACCCCCCATCCCCGAGGGGCTAGCCAGCTGTGGGCCAGTTGCCTGCCGTGTCCAACGTCCTCCCGGTCCGGGAGTACCTGCTCGTCGCGCTGACCGCCGCCGTCGTGACGTTCCTGCTCGTCGGCCTCGTGCGCAAGCTGGCGTTCCGGATCGGCGCGGTCGCCTACCCGCGCCAGCGCGACGTCCACGTCAAGCCGATGCCGCGGATGGGCGGCCTCGCCATGTACGGCGGGGTGCTGGGCGGCATGCTGCTCGCGCACCAGCTGCCCGTGCTGCGGTCGGCGTTCGACTTCTCGTACGACCCGTACGCCGTCATCGTGGGCGGCGGGGTGATCGTCCTCGTGGGCGTGCTGGACGACCGGTTCGAGCTCGACTCCCTGACGAAACTCGCCGGCCAGGTCACCGCCGCGGGCATCCTGGTGCTCTTCGGGCTCCAGTGGCTGCTGTTCTGGGTGCCGTGGGGCGACGACGGCGAGGGCACCGGCTCGCTGCTGTCGCTGGACCAGAACCAGGGCGCGATCCTGAGCGTGCTGCTGGCCGTCACCATGGTCAACGCGATGAACTTCGTGGACGGACTGGACGGACTCGCCGCGGGCATCGGGCTCATCGCCGCCACCGCCACGTGCGTGTTCTCCATCGGCCTGCTGGCCAACAACGGCGGTGACGTCGGCGCGTACCCGCCGGCCCTGATCGCCGCCACGCTGGCCGGCGCGTGCCTCGGCTTCCTGCCGCACAACTTCAACCCGGCGCGGATCTTCATGGGCGACTCGGGGTCGATGCTGATCGGTCTGATGCTCGCCGCGGCCACGATCTCCGCCTCCGGCAAGATCAACTACGAGTCCGTGCGCGCGACCGACGTCCTCGGCCTGCTCTCGCCGCTCGTCGTCGTGGCCGCCGTGCTGTTCGTGCCGCTGCTCGACCTGCTGATGGCCGTGGTGCGGCGCACCCGGCGCGGCGAGAGCCCGTTCTCCGCGGACAAGATGCACCTGCACCACCGGCTGCTGGAGATCGGCCACTCCCAGCGCCGCGCGGTGCTGTTGATCTACTTGTGGGCGGGCGTGCTGGCGTTCGGCGCGGTGGCGCTGACGTTGTTCGACGTCGTGGTCGTCGTGTGGTGCCTCGCGATCGGGCTGCTGCTCGCCCTGCTGGTCTCCGCGATCCCCAGACTTCGCGAAGTCCGCCGTTCCTGACCCCCGCCGGCAGGTCGAGCACCAAGCCTTCTTTACACTCGGTTCCGACCAGTGGGAAGGGGTGACATGACCCAGGACAGCCCTAAGAGCACCGAGTGGACGCACGAGGCCGTCGTGCGGCGGCTCGCCGGCGAGATGTTCCGCGGTGCGATGTGGGCGGCGCTGGGCACGGTCGCCGTCGGCGCCGTCCTCTGGACCGTGCTGGCCGGCGTCCCCGGGTTGGTCGCGGCGTTGATCGGCGGCGCGCTCGCGTGCCTGTCGTCCGTCGGGACGCTCGTGGTGATGCGCAAGACCGCCGCGCTGCCGCTCCAGGTGATCATGGTGGCGGCGCTGGCGGGGTTCATGGGGAAGCTGATCCTGCTGATCGTGGTGATGGTGCTGCTCCGCCAGTTCCCGGTGCTGCACACCAACGCGCTGGCACTGACCATGGCCGCGACGATCGTGGTCGCCACCTTCATGGAGGTGCGCGCCTCCAAGCGCAGTCGCAGTCAGATGGTGGTCCCGACCCCTGGAAACACCTGATCTACCGGCTGGTACGGTGCGCGCAAGACGGGACACCCAGCTAGGTGGGGTGCCTCTCGTGGGCGCTTGCGGTCCGTAAGGTACGTTAAGTCCCGATCGTGACGATTCCCCCGGCGGAGTGAACGCCGGCCGGGAGAACCGGAAGGAACACAGTGACCTGGATGGTGCTGGCCGCGGGCGATGAGTTCGTCGCTCCCGGCACGAAGGACTTCTTCCTGCCACCGATCTTCGGCAGCGTCACCAAGCCCATGGTGCTGTTGGTGCTGTCGATCTTCATCATCGGTGCGTTCTTCATCGCCGCGACCCGCAACCTCAAGCTTGTCCCCGGCAAGTTCCAGTTCGCCGCGGAGTCGCTGTACGACGTGGGCCGCAACTCCATCGCCCGCGAGCAGATCGGTGCCAGGGACTTCCGGCCGTACGTGCCGCTGATCCTCACGATCTTCACGTTCATCCTGGTGAACAACCTGTTCGGGCTCATCCCCGTGGTGCAGTTCCCGACCATGTCGCACATCGGCTTCCCGTTGGCCGTGTCGTTGCTCGTCGTTTACCCGGTATACCACTACGCGGGCATCCGCAGGCACGGCCTGGTGCAGTACCTGAAGAACCAGACCATGCCCCCGGGCGCACCGTGGTTCGTGCTGCCGCTGCTCATCCCGATCGAGTTCTTCCAGAAGTTCGTGTTGAACCCGCTCACGCTCGCGATCCGTGTTTTCGCGGCCATGTTCGCGGGGCACCTGCTGCTGCTTGTGTTCACCCTGTCCGGTGAGTACCTGCTGTTCGCGGGCGGCATCACCGTCGTGGTGGCGCCGGTCGCCTTCATCTTCGCCATCGCGCTGACGTTCCTCGAAGCGCTGATCATGGTGCTACAGGCCTACATTTTCGCTCTGCTGTCAGCCAGCTACATCGGCGCGGCGCTGGCTGAAGAGCACTGAGAAATATCAAGCCTCCGATCCGCGAGTGTTCGCGGACCGAGTTGGAAAGGGAACAGCACAAGTGAGCGCTATCGTTCTTGCGCAGGAAGCCGTCAACCTGAACCAGGGTCTGGCTGCCATCGGTTACGGCCTCGCGGCGATCGGCCCCGGCATCGGCGTGGGTCTCATCTTCTCCTCGGTCATCAACGGCACCGCCCGTCAGCCCGAGGCTCGCGGCGTGCTGCTGGGCCTGGCCTGGACCACGTTCGCCATCGTCGAGGTGCTGGCGCTGCTCGGCTTCGTCGTGTACTTCCTCGCCACTGCCTGACGTTCATCGCACTAGGAGAAGGTCGTGATGAATACCCTCATCCTGGCGGCGGAAGGCCCGATCAACCCGGTCCTGCCGCACACGTCCGAGATCATCATCGGTCTGATCGCGTTCCTCCTGCTGTTCTTCGTCATCAAGAAGTTCGTGACGCCGCGCTTCGAGACGTTGTACGCGGAACGCGCCGCCAAGATCGAGGGCGGGATCGAGAAGGCCGAGCAGGCGCAGGCACAGGCACAGCAGGCGCTCGAGCAGTACCGGGCGCAGCTGGCCGAGGCCCGCGCGGAGGCGGCCCGCATTCGGGACGACGCCCGCATCGAAGGCGAGCAGATCATCACTGAGCTGCGCGCCAAGGCGCAGGAGGAGTCCGCGCGGATCGTCGCGCAGGGGCAGACCCAGCTGGAGACGCAGCGCGCGCAGATCGTCGCCGAGCTGCGGGGCGAGCTGGGCCGGCTGGCCATCGACCTGGCGGACCGGGTCGTCGGCGAGTCGCTGGAGGACGAGGTCCGCCGCCGGGGCACCGTCGACCGGTTCCTCGAGGACCTCGACGGCACGTCGGCTCCGGCCGCCAAGTGAGGGAACGCTGATGACGCTGCACGCCGCCAGCCGTGACGCCCTGGCCGCCGCCGAACTGCGGCTGCTCGAGGTCGTCGACGGCACGACCGGCACGACGGCCGGCCAGTCCTTGGCGAAGCTGGGCGAGGAGCTGTTCGCGGTCGTCAGCCTGCTGTCGGCGCAGCCCGCGCTGCGCCGGGCGCTGGCCGACAACTCCTCCGACCCCGCGTCCCGTGAGCAGCTGCTGCGCGGTCTGTTCGACGGCAAGGTCGCCGACGAGACGGTGCAGGTGCTGACCACGGTCGTCACCGCGCGCTGGTCCAGCCCGCGCGAGCTGGTCGACGGCGTCGAGTCGCTGGCCCGCACCACGCTGCTGGTGCGGGCGGAGCGGGAGGGCAAGCTCGACTCGGTCGAGGACGAGGTGTTCCGGCTCGGCCGGATCATCGCGGCCAACCACGAGCTGGAGCTGGCCCTGTCCGACCCGGCGGCGGAGCCCGCCGCCAAGGTCGCGCTGGTCGACAGCCTCGTCGCCGGCAAGGTCGACGAGACCACCAAGACCCTGGTGGACCAGCTCGTGCGCGAGCCCCGCGGTCAGGGAATCGTCAGCGGCCTGGGCGACCTCGCGTCGCTCGCGGCCAAGCGCCGGGAACGTTCCGTCGCCTACGTCCGTTCTGCCGTCGAGCTGGACGCGGCGCAGCTGGACCGCCTCGAGACCACGCTGACCCGGATCTACTCCAGGCCGATCGCGCTGCACGTGGAGGTCGACCCCTCGTTGCGGGGCGGCCTGCTGATCAAGATCGGCGACGAAGTCATCGACGGAAGCGTGGCCGGTCGGCTGGCGTCGCTGCGCCGCGACCTCGCCGGCTGACCGAACCGGAACCGCGGCCCACAAGCCCCTTTCCCAGAACGAAGTGAGAGCAGGAACGACATGGCGGAGCTGACGATCTCGTCGGACGAGATCCGCAGTGCGATCGAGAAGTACGTCTCGGCCTACTCCCCGGAAGTCAGCCGGGAAGAGGTCGGCGTCGTCGCGGAGACCTACGACGGCATCGCCATCGTCGAAGGTCTGCCCGGCACCATGACCAACGAGCTGCTGGAGTTCCCCGGCGGCGTGCTCGGCGTGGCCCTGAGCCTCGAGGTCCGCACCATCGGCGCGGTCATCCTCGGTGACTTCGACAAGATCGAAGAGGGCCAGGAGGTCAAGCGGACCGGCCAGGTGCTCTCCGTGCCGGTCGGCGACGGCTTCCTCGGCCGCGTGGTGAACCCGCTCGGCCAGCCGATCGACGGCCTCGGCGACATCGTGGCCGACGACAACCGCGCCCTGGAGCTGCAGGCCGCGTCGGTGCTGCAGCGCCAGCCGGTGAGCGAGCCGATGCAGACCGGCATCAAGGCGATCGACTCGATGACCCCGATCGGCCGCGGTCAGCGCCAGCTGATCATCGGCGACCGCAAGACCGGCAAGACCGCGGTCTGCATCGACACGATCATCAACCAGAAGAAGGCCTGGGACTCGGGCGACCCGCAGCAGCAGGTGCGCTGCGTGTACGTCGCCATCGGGCAGAAGGGCTCCACCATCGCGGGCGTCAAGGCCGCGCTGGAGGAGGCGGGCGCGCTGGAGTACACCACCATCGTCGCCGCCCCCGCGTCCGACTCGGCCGGCTTCAAGTGGCTCGCGCCGTACACCGGCTCGGCCATCGGCCAGCACTGGATGTACCAGGGCAAGCACGTCCTGATCATCTTCGACGACCTGACCAAGCAGGCGGAGGCGTACCGCGCCATCTCGCTGCTGCTGCGCCGCCCGCCGGGCCGCGAGGCGTACCCGGGCGACGTCTTCTACTTGCACTCGCGCCTCCTCGAGCGTTGCGCGAAGCTGTCCGACGACATGGGCGGCGGCTCGATGACGGGTCTCCCGATCATCGAGACCAAGGCCAACGACGTGTCGGCGTACATCCCGACCAACGTCATCTCGATCACCGACGGCCAGTGCTTCCTGGAGTCGGACCTGTTCAACGCCGGTGTGCGCCCGGCCGTCAACGTGGGTATCTCGGTCTCCCGCGTCGGTGGCGCCGCGCAGATCAAGGCGATGAAGACGGTCGCCGGCTCGCTGCGCCTCGACCTGTCGCAGTTCCGCGAGCTGGAGGCGTTCTCCGCCTTCGCCTCGGACCTCGACGCGGCGTCCCGCGCCCAGCTGGAGCGCGGCGCCCGCCTGGTCGAGCTGCTGAAGCAGGGCCAGTACTCGCCGGTCCCCGTCGAGGAGCAGGTCGTCTCGATCTACCTCGGCACGAACGGCTACTACGACGACGTCCCGGTGGGCGACGTCCGCCGCTTCGAGTCGGAGTTCCTCGACCACGTGCGCCGCAGCCACGACGTGATCCTGTCCGACATCCGCGAGTCCAAGAAGTTGTCCGAGGACACGGAGAAGGGCATCGTGGACGCGGTCACCGCGTTCAAGCAGCAGTTCAGCGCCACGGGCAGCACGACGGTGAACGACGTGCCCGCCGCGGCGATGGACGCCGACAAGGTCGGACAGGAGTCGGTGAAGGTCCACCGACCCGCTCCGGCCGAGAAGTGACGTAGGCATGGCGGCACAGATCCGGGAGCTGCGCCAACGCATCCGCTCGGTCAACTCGACCAAGAAGATCACCAAGGCGTACGAGCTCATCGCCACGTCCCGTCTCGCCAAGGCGCAGACGAGGGTCGCGGCGTCCCGTCCCTACGCGGAGGAGATCACCTCGGTGCTCTCCGCGCTGGCGACGGCGTCCGCGAACCTCGACCACCCGCTGCTGACCGAGCGCAAGAACCCCCGCCGTGCCGGCGTGCTGGTCGTCACCAGCGACAAGGGCATGTGCGGCGGCTACAACGCCAACGTGCTGCGGGCCGCCGAGGAGCTGCTGTCGCTGCTGCGGTCCGAGGGCAAGGAGCCCGTGCTCTACGTCATCGGCCGCAAGGGCGCGAGCTACTACAGGTTCCGCCGCCGCGCCATCGCGGGCGAGTGGAGCGGCTTCTCGCAGCTGCCGCACTACGTCAACGCCGTCGAGGCCGGTGACGCGCTGGTCAAGGCGTTCGTCGCGGGCAGCGACGACGAGGGCGACCAGCCCGGTCCGGACGGCGTGCTCGGCGTGGACGAGCTGCACGTGGTCTACACCGAGTTCAAGTCGATGCTGAGCCAGACGCCGGTCGCCAAGCGGATCGCGCCGATGGTCGTCGACTTCGACCCGGAGCCGAACCGGCTCCAGTCGGTGTACTCGTTCGAACCGAGCGCGGAGACCTTGTTGGGCGCGTTGCTGCCCAAGTACGTCAAGACCCGGCTCTTCTCGGCACTGCTGGACGCGGCGGCCTCGGAGTCGGCGGCGCGACGGACCGCGATGAAGGCGGCGACGGACAACGCCACCGAGCTGGTCCGGAACCTCAGCCGCCAGGCGAACCAGGCCCGCCAGGCCCAGATCACCCAGGAGATCAGCGAGATCGTCGGTGGCGCCTCCGCGCTTACCGGTGGCGCAGGAAGTGATGAGTGACATGAGTGCTACTGCCACCACCACCCGCACCGGCCGTGTGGTCCGGGTGATCGGTGCCGTCGTCGACGTGGAGTTCCCGCGTGGCGCGGTGCCGGAGCTGTTCAACGCACTGAGCGTGGAGATCACCTACGAGGCGGTCGCCAAGACGCTCACCCTCGAGGTCGCCCAGCACCTGGGCGACAACCTGGTCCGCACGATCTCGATGCAGCCGACCGACGGCCTGGTCCGCGGCGCGGCCGTGACGGACACCGGTCGGGCCATCAGCGTGCCCGTCGGCGACGTCGTCAAGGGGCACGTGTTCAACGCGCTCGGCGACTGCCTCGACGAGCCGGGCCTCGGCCGTGACGGCGAGCAGTGGGCCATCCACCGCAAGGCGCCGTCGTTCGACCAGCTCGAGGGCAAGACCGAGATCCTGGAAACGGGCATCAAGGTCATCGACCTGCTGACCCCGTACGTCAAGGGCGGCAAGATCGGCCTGTTCGGCGGCGCGGGCGTGGGCAAGACGGTGCTCATCCAGGAGATGATCACCCGTATCGCCCGCGAGTTCTCCGGCACGTCGGTGTTCGCCGGCGTCGGCGAGCGCACCCGTGAGGGCACCGACCTCCTCCTCGAGATGGAGGAGATGGGCGTTCTCAACGACACCGCCCTGGTGTTCGGTCAGATGGACGAGCCGCCCGGCACGCGCATGCGCGTCGCGCTGTCCGCCCTGACGATGGCGGAGTACTTCCGCGACGTGCAGGGCCAGGACGTGCTGCTGTTCATCGACAACATCTTCCGGTTCACCCAGGCGGGTTCCGAGGTGTCGACCCTGCTGGGCCGCATGCCGTCCGCCGTGGGTTACCAGCCGACGCTGGCGGACGAGATGGGTGAGCTCCAGGAGCGCATCACCTCGACGCGCGGTAAGTCGATCACCTCGCTGCAGGCCATCTACGTGCCCGCGGACGACTACACCGACCCCGCGCCGGCCACCACGTTCGCCCACCTGGACGCGACGACGGAGCTCTCCCGTCCGATCTCCCAGAAGGGCATCTACCCGGCGGTGGACCCGCTGTCCTCGTCCTCCCGCATCCTCGAGCCGTCGATCGTCGGCGAGGAGCACTACCGGGTGGCGCAGGAGGTCAAGCGGATCCTGCAGAAGTACAAGGAGCTGCAGGACATCATCGCCATCCTAGGCATGGACGAGCTGTCCGAGGAGGACAAGGTCCTCGTCGGCCGCGCCCGTCGCCTGGAGCGCTTCCTCGGCCAGAACTTCATCGTGGCCGAGAAGTTCACCGGCCAGCCGGGTTCGTTCGTGCCGATCAAGGACACGATCGAGGCGTTCGACCGCGTGTGCAAGGGCGAGTTCGACCACTACCCGGAGCAGGCGTTCTTCTCCTGCGGCGGGTTGGACGACGTCGAGGCCAACGCCAAGAAGCTCGCGGGCAAGTAAGCCTTCGGAGCGTTCAGGGCCGTCCCCGCGGTGCGGGGGCGGCCCTGCCCCGTTTCCGGGGGCCGCCGGTTCAGGCGGAGGTCCAGCCCAGGGCGCGGGAGATCGCGAGCCCGCACGTCCGCACCGCCGGCACGACCGAGTCGGTGCGCGTCCCCGTGGGCACGACGACGGACACGGCGGCCACGACGTCGCCCTCCGGGCCGCGGACGGGCGCGGCGACCGAGTACGTGATCATCTCCAGCTGGCGGTCGCTGATGGCGTGGCCGTCGCGGCGGACGCGGGCCAAGGCCTCGCGCAGCGCCCCGGCCGACGTGATCGTCATCGGCGTGAACCTCTTCAACGGCGCCGACAGCACTGCCTCCTGCACGGCGACCGGCGCGGCGGCCAGCAGCACCAGGCCGACCCCGGTGCAGGGCAACGGCATCCGGCTGCCGACCCGCGTCACCACGTTCACCGCGTCGCGCGCCGAGATCCGCTCGACGTAGACGACGTCCGTGCCGTCCCGCACGGCCGGCTGGACGTTGTGCCGCGTCACCTCGTACAGGTCCTCCAGGAACGGCACGGCGCGGTCGCGCAGGTCCAGGCTGCCGGGCGACAGCGCGCCCAGCTCCAGCAGCCGCAGGCCGACCGCGTACCGGCCGTCGGCGGTGCGGTCGAGGGCGCGCAGCCCGGCCAGGGACGCCACCAGCCGGTGCGTGGTGTTCAGCGGCAGGCCGGAGTGGCGGCTCAGCTCGGACAACGTCAGCGCGGGCCGGTCCACGGTGAACGCGGCCAGCAGCGAGAACGCCCGCTCCAGCAGCGACTTCGGCGGCGTCACGGGCCCAGTCTTCCACCGGCCGGGAGCGCGGCGGCGGGTGGCGCGCGCCACCTCGGACGCCCGTGCGCCGGCCCGCACGTCACGCAGAACGCGTCTGGGGGTGGCTGGTGCGGCGGTGTGTTCCGGTCACCGTTTAGACTGCACGTGACTCCAGTCGACGAGGGAGATGCGCGTGGCCGAGATGACCGTCCAGTTGGTCGCCGTGGAACGCCGCCTGTGGTCCGGAACGGCCACGTCGGTGGTCGCGCAGACGCTTGAGGGCGAGATCGGCATCCTGCCCGGCCACGAGCCCGTGCTGGGCCAGTTGGTCGAGGGCGGTGTGGTCCGCATCCGGACCACGGACAACGAGCTCGTCACGGCGGCCGTGCACGGTGGCTTCCTCTCCGTGACCGGCGACGGGGTGAGCATCCTCGCCGAGGACGCGGAGCTGTCCGGCGAGATCGACGTCGAGCAGGCGCGCGCGGACGCGCAGAACGCGGACGACGTGCAGCGGGCCCGGGCGATCGCGCGGCTCCGCGCCGCGGGACACACGGTCTGACGCGGACGAGCGGACAAACGCCGTGGGGATCGCCGAACTGGTCGGGGTGGTCCTGTTCGGCGCGGTGGTGGTGCTCGCGTACCTCACCTGGCGCCGGGTCCGGTTGCTGCGCGCGGGCGGTGTGCACGTCGCGCTGAGGTTGAGACTCGAGGACTCCGGCCGCGGCTGGCACCTCGGTGTCGGGCACTACCGGGGCGACGAGTTCACGTGGTTCCGCGTGCTGAGCCTGCGCTCCGGCCCGGACATGGTGATCTCCCGCGAGGGCTTCGAGATCGACGACCGCCGTGAGCCGACCGCCCCCGAGACGTACGCGATGCCCGCCGGCGCGGTCGTGCTCCGCTGTCGCGGCAACCGTGGCGAGGTCGAGATCGCGATGGGCCCGGACGCGCTGACAGGATTCCTGTCCTGGTTGGAGTCAGCGCCTCCGGGCCGTTCCATTCCCTGGGCCTCCTGACCCGGGCGGTGTCCGCCGGTCAGGCGGGCTGCTTGATGCTCTCGAAGATCCGGGCGAAGCCCTCCTTGCCGTGACCGGCGTCGATCTGCCGCCGGATCAGCCGCTGCACCATGTCGACCACCTCCGTGCTGATGCCCTGCGCGGCGCTGGCGGCGACCATGTCGCCCAGGTCGGAGAACTCCAGGCTCTGCTGCCCGGGGACGGTGTAGTCGCCGCCGTCCACCACCGCGGCGTAGCCGGCCAGCCCGCCCGTCATCGCGGCCAGCCACGGCGCCGCGCGCTCCGCGAACTCCGTCGCCGACACCCCCGCGCCCGCGACCATCGCCGCGCCGTGCAGGAACCCGGCGAACATGACGTACATGCCGGCCAGGAGGGCGAGGTCGTACAGGGACGCCAGGCCGGGGTCCGCGCCGAAGTACGTGCTCTCGCCCCACAGGTCGAGCAGCGGCCGGTACCGGTCGAAGGCGTCGGACGACCCGCTGTAGAGGATCGACGAGCCCGGACCGCCGATCATCGACGGCACGGCCATGATGCCGCCGTCCAGGTACGTGACGCCGTGGGCGTCGGCCCAGGCGGCGATCTCCCCGGCCTGCTCGGGGGTGGTCGTGGTGACGTTGACCAGGGTGCGGCCGGCGAGGCGGTCCACCACCGGGTCGAGGACCTGGTGGACCGAGGCGGCGTCGAGGAGGCACGCGATCACGAGGTCGCTCGCCGTCACCGCGTCGCTCGCCGTGGCGGCCTCGGTGGCGCCCAGTCCGACCAGGGCGTCCGCCTTGCCGGGCGACCGGTTCCAGACCGTGGTGGGGTGTCCGGCGCGCGCGAGGGCGGTCGCCAGGGCGCGGCCCATCTCGCCGAGGCCGAGGACCGTCACCGTGGCGGTGTTGTTCGGGTTCGTCATGCCTTGATCGTGGCTTGAACCGGTATGTTCGACCAGTACGGACTATTAAGTGCAGTACCCACCTTTTGGTAAGTGCGGGAGGCTCGGATGGCGACGACGGCGCGGCGCGGCCCCTACTTCTGCGGCCTCGACGCCGCGATGGACGTGGTGTCCGGCAAGTGGAAGTCCCTGATCCTGTGGGAGCTGCGCGAGCACGGCGTGCGGCGGTTCGCCCAGCTCCGCCGCGGTCTGCCGGGGGTGAGCGAGAAGATGCTCGTCCAGCAGCTCCGGGAGATGGAGGAGGACGGGCTGGTGCACCGCGAGGTGTACCCGGAGGTGCCGCCCAGGGTCGAGTACACGCTGACCGGGGAAGGCGTGTCGCTGAACGCGGCGCTGGAGGCGCTGGGGGAGTGGGGCGTCGAGCGCATGCGGCGCATCGGCGCGGAGAAGGTGGTGCACGTCGCGTCCTGACGGGGACGCGGACAGCACCCGTTGTGCCCGGCCGCGGGGCGCGGCCGGGCCACCGGACCGTCAGGCGTTGGCGCCCGGCTGCCAGAGGACGTCACCGTCCGGGTTGGCCACCCGGGCGAGGATGAACAGCAGGTCGGACAGCCGGTTGAGGTACTTCGCGGTCAGCACGTTCGTCTGCTCGGCCTCGGCCTCGATCAGCGCCCACGTGCCGCGCTCGGCCCGCCGCGCGATGGTCCGGGCCTGGTGCAGCAGGGCCGCGCCGGGCGTGCCGCCGTTGAGGATGAACGACTCCAGCTTGCCCAGCCGGGCGTTGAACTCGTCGCACCACGCCTCCAGCCGGTCCACGTACGCCTGGGTGACGCGCAGCGGCGGGTACTTCGGGTCGGGCACGACGGGCGTGCACAGGTCGGCCCCGACGTCGAACAGGTCGTTCTGGACCCGCCGGACCACCTGCGCGACGTCGTCGTCCAGCGCGCCGAGCGCCA
Organism: Saccharothrix hoggarensis; assembly: GCF_042678885.1. Taxonomy (GTDB): domain Bacteria; phylum Actinomycetota; class Actinomycetes; order Mycobacteriales; family Pseudonocardiaceae; genus Actinosynnema; species Actinosynnema hoggarensis. Next base: position 7,419 of record NZ_JBHTLK010000111.1, on the reverse strand, counting down.
GCGCCACGCCGAGGGCGGCGTTGGTCTCGTCCACGTCGGCGTACGCGGTGATCCGGGGCGACGTCTTGGGCACGCGGGAGAAGTCGCCGAGCCCGGTGGTCCCGTCGTCGCCGACCCGGGTGTAGATCTTCGTCAGGTGCACGGCCATGCACAGCACTGTAGACACCGCAGGCAGCCACCACGGGCGGGCACGATTCAGTCCGAACGTAGGATTGCGGCACATCGAGCGAGGAGTTCCCTACGTGAGTGAGCACTTCCGGGTCCAGGGCGGTGGGCGTCTCGTCGGCGAGGTCGACGTCGTGGGCGCGAAGAACAGCGTGCTCAAGCTGATGGCGGCGGCACTGCTGGCCGAGGGCACCACCACCATCACCAACTGCCCGGAGATCCTGGACGTCCCGCTGATGGCGGACGTCCTGCGCAGCCTGGGCTGCGAGGTGGTCCTCGACGGCGACGTGGCCACCATCACCACGCCGAAGGAGCTCAACCACCGCGCCGACTCGGAGGCGATGGGCAAGCTCCGCGCGTCCGTGTGCGTGCTGGGGCCCCTGGTCGGCCGGTGCAAGCGCGCGGTGGTGGCCCTGCCGGGTGGTGACGCGATCGGCAGCAGGCCGCTGGACATGCACCAGAACGGCCTGCGCAAGCTCGGCGCGCACAGCGAGATCGAGCACGGCTGCGTGGTCGCCGAGGCCGAGGGCCTGCACGGCGCCCAGATCTGGCTCGACTTCCCGAGCGTGGGCGCGACCGAGAACATCCTGATGGCGGCGGTGCTGGCGGACGGCACCACGGTCATCGACAACGCCGCCCGCGAGCCGGAGATCGTGGACATCTGCGTGATGCTCCAGCAGATGGGCGCGAAGATCGAGGGCGCGGGCACGTCCACGCTGACGGTCCACGGCGTGGAGTCGCTGCGGCCGACCGAGCACCGCGTGATCGGCGACCGGATCGTCGGCGCGACGTGGGCGTTCGCGGCCGTGATGACGCGGGGCGACATCACCGTGCGCGGCGTCAACCCGCACCACCTCGACCTGGTGCTGGAGAAGCTGCGGATGGCGGGCGCGGAGGTGACCACGTTCGACAGCGACGGCTTCCGCGTGGTGCAGCGCGACCGGCCGCGGTCGGTGGACTTCGTGACCCTGCCCTACCCCGGTTTCGCGACCGACCTCCAGCCGTTCGCGATCGCCCTGTCCAGCATCGCCGACGGCACGTCGATGATCACCGAGAACCTGTTCGAGGCGCGGTTCCGGTTCATCGAGGAGATGGTGCGGCTGGGCGCGGACGCGCGGACCGACGGCCACCACGCCGTCGTGCGCGGCGTGGAGCGGCTGTCCAGCGCGCCGGTGTGGGCGTCGGACATCCGGGCGGGCGCGGGCTTGGTGCTGGCCGGGCTGTGCGCGGACGGCGCGACCGAGGTGTACGAGATCTTCCACATCGAGCGCGGCTACCCCGGTTTCGTGGAGAACCTGCGCAAGCTGGGCGCGACCGTGGAGCGCGTGAACGCCTAGCGCGGCGCGCCCGGCGCGGGAACGCGCCGGAATGGGTCGGGGACGGTCCGTGATCGGACCGGTGAATCGGTCCAAAACGGTCCTTTTCGGTGTCGAAATTCGGTTCCCGGACGTCGTGCGCACCTCTTCCCGGCGTCCGGGCTCGACGCCGTCGAAGTAGTTTTCCCTTTCACCGCAAAGAGGTTGTGGCCAGTCGATCGACAGGCAAGGATGTGCGTCGTCTTGCTTGGCTGAAGTGACATCAGAGGGGGCAGTCGAAAGTGCGATCGAAGAGAGCGATGGCGGCGGTGCTGGGTCTCGTGGCGGCGGTGTCCGTCGCGACGGCGGCGCCGGGTGCCGCGCAGGGGCGCGACTACCAGCCGTTCGGCGCGGACAAGGCCGTCGAGCGCCAGCAGCAGGACTTCCAGGCCAACACGACCAACGGCGAGTCGTTCCTCGAGGTCAACGCCGCGGGCAACCTGGTCTACTGGCGTCGGACGGCCGACGGCTACACGTTCTACAGCCAGGTCCGCGGCTGGGGCTGGGGCGGCACGCGGATCGTGTCGACCCTGAACGCGGACACGTTCGTCGAGGTCAAGGGCGACGGCCGGCTCTCGAAGTGGACGTGGGACGGCTACAACTACCACGAGCAGGTCGTGGGCTGGGGCTGGCAGAACGCGCGTCTGCTGTCCGGCGTCTCGTGGGACAAGTTCGTCGAGATCAACCAGCAGGGCAACCTGGTCCTGTGGCAGTTCGACGCCGCCAACAACCTGTCCTCCACCACCATCGGGTGGGGCTGGGGCGGCACGCGGCTGATCACCGGCCTCGCCGACCTCGACTTCCTCGAGGTCAAGGGCAACGGCCTGGTGTCGGAGTGGCTGGACCAGGGGGCCGGCCTGGAGGAGTTCCCGCTCACGGGCGCGGACTTCTCGACCGTCCGGCTGATGGCCGGCATGGACATCAACCACTTCCTGCTGATCGACGGCTACGACGGCAGCCTGTGGGAGGCCACGTACAACGAGTCCGACTACACCTGGTACCCGGTGCAGCGCGGCTGGGGCTGGAACGGCACGCGACTGATCGGCTGACGCCGATCCGCTGACCAACGGCGGGCCTCGACCGAATCCGGTCGGGGCCCGCCGTTCGTCTGCGTGGGGGTTCGTCTGCGTGCCGTTCGTCTGCGTGCCGTTCGTCTGGGTGCCGTTGGTCTGCGTGCCGCTCGGTCCGGCGCGCCGGCGGTCGTCCGGGTGTGGTCGAGGTCCGCTGTCCCGCCGTGCCCGCTGTCTTCCCGGGTGCCCGCTGTCCCGCCGGCGGGCGCCCGCGCCGGGGACGGGCCGGTCCCGCTCAGCGCAGCAGCAGCTTCGCGTCCGGCACGTCGGCGGGGAACACCATGAGCCGGTGCAGGCCGTCGCGGCGCACCACGGTCACCCTGATGCGGGCCGTCCGCAAGCGCTTGGCCAGCACGTCCGCGGCCGCCCGCGTCGGCACCGCGGCGACTTCGGTCAGCAGGCCGAAGTCGTCTCCGGTGTAGTCGGGCACGGCCCGCCGGTCGTTGCCGAACGCCCACCGCAGCACCAGCGCCAGCACCGCGAACACGGCCACCAGCAGGAGGAACGGGGTGAGCGTGGTCACGTCGTCCATCGTGCCCCAGCTTCGATTCAGTGAGCAACGGCACGCGCGCCCCCGGTTACTCGCCAGTACGCTACGAGCCAACGCGAGGTCGCGTCGATCGTTCGCGGCTCGTTCTCCGGCGATCACGCCCTTCGACCGCCGGCACACGAGGCGCGAGCGGTCGACTTCCAGACGACCCCGCCCGCGACGCCCGAGGCGGCGCAATGAGACACAGGAGGTTGCCGTGCCGTACCCGGCCGACCGAGAGCGCGACCGCCCGTGGGTGATGCGGACGTACGCGGGTCACTCCAGCGCCGCCGCCTCCAACGCGCTGTACCGCCGCAACCTGGCCAAGGGTCAGACGGGCCTGTCCGTGGCGTTCGACCTGCCCACGCAGACCGGTTACGACCCGGACGACGAGCTGGCCAGGGGCGAGGTGGGCAAGGTCGGCGTGCCGATCAGCCACATCGGCGACATGCGGCAGCTGTTCGACCAGATCCCGCTGGCCGAGGCGAACACGTCCATGACGATCAACGCGACGGCCATGTGGCTGCTCGCGCTGTACGTGAGCGTCGCCGAGGAGCAGGGGGCCGACCGCGCCACCCTCTCGGGCACCACGCAGAACGACATCATCAAGGAGTACCTGTCCCGCGGCACGTACGTGTTCCCGCCCGGGCCGAGCCTGCGGCTGATCACCGACATGGTCGCGTGGACCGTGTCGAACGTGCCGAAGTGGAACCCGATCAACATCTGCTCGTACCACCTGCAGGAGGCGGGCGCGTCGCCCGTGCAGGAGATCGCCTACTCGATGTCCACCGCGATCGCGGTGCTCGACTCGGTGTTCGACTCCGGCCAGGTGCCCGAGGAACGGCGCGGCGAGGTCGTCGCGCGCATCTCCTTCTTCGTCAACGCCGGGGTGCGGTTCGTCGAGGAGATGTGCAAGATGCGGGCGTTCGTCCAGCTGTGGGACGAGATCACCCGTGACCGGTACGGCATCGCCGACCCCAGGCACCGCCGCTTCCGCTACGGCGTGCAGGTGAACTCGCTCGGGCTGACGGAGGCGCAGCCGGAGAACAACGTGCAGCGGATCGTGCTGGAGATGCTGGCCGTGACGCTGTCCCGCGACGCCCGCGCCCGCGCGATCCAGCTGCCCGCGTGGAACGAGGCGCTCGGCCTGCCGCGGCCGTGGGACCAGCAGTGGGCGCTGCGCATGCAGCAGGTGCTGGCCTACGAGACGGACCTGTTGGAGTACCAGGACATCTTCGAGGGCTCGCACGTCGTCAAGGCCAAGGTGGACGAGATCGTCGAGGGCGCGCGTGCCGAGATCGACCGCGTGCAGGCGATGGGCGGCGCGGTCGCGGCCGTCGAGTCCGGGTACATGAAGTCGGCGCTGGTGTCGTCGCTGGCCGAACGTCGTCGGCGCGTCGAGTCCGGTGAGGACGTGGTGGTGGGCGTGAACAGGTTCGCCACCACCGAGCCGTCGCCGTTGCAGGCCGAGGGCGCGAACGCGATCCTCCAGATCGACCCGATCGTGGAACAGCAGGCGGTGGAGGCGATCCGGGCGTGGCGGTCCTCCCGGGACGAAGCCCTGGTGAAGTCCACTGTGGACGACCTGCGCGAAGCGGCGAAGACGGACCGGAACCTGGTCGAGGCCACGATCGCGTGCGCGAAGGCGGGCGTGACGACGGGCGAGTGGTCGCAGGCGTTGCGGGAGACGTTCGGCGAGTACCGGGCGCCGACCGGCGTCTCCGCCGCGTCCGCGTCGGGCGAGGCGGGCGCGGAGATCGGCCGGGTCCGGGAACGGGTCCGGGCGACCGGCGAGGAGCTGGGCGAGCGGCTGCGCATCCTCGTCGGCAAGCCGGGCCTGGACGGGCACTCCAACGGCGCCGAGCAGGTCGCCGTGCGGGCCCGCGACGTCGGCTTCGAGGTCGTCTACCAGGGCATCCGGCTCACGCCCGCGCAGATCGTGGCCGCCGCCGTGCAGGAGGACGTGCACGTGGTCGGCCTGTCCATCCTGTCCGGCTCGCACCTCGAGGTCGTGCCCGCGGTGGTCGAGGGCCTGCGCGCGGCCGGCGCCGGGGACGTGCCGGTCATCGTCGGGGGGATCGTCCCGCCCGACGACGCCGACAGGCTGCGCGAGCGCGGGGTGGCCAGGGTGTTCACGCCCAAGGACTACGAGCTGACCCAGATCATGGACGAGATCGTCACCGTGGTCCGCGAGGCCAACGGCCTCTAGACCACGTCGTCCGTCGAGACGACCTCCGCGAACCCGCCGCCCCGCAGGTTGGTCGCGGTGGCGGCGGAGAGCTGGTCGGCGGTCAGGTCCTCCAGGTCGAACGTGAACGTGGCGTCGAGGACGACCTTGACGCGGTAGCCGAGGTTGCCGCCCACCCGGGCGGTCGTCTCCACGCACATGTTCGTCTGGATGCCGGCCAGCACGACGTCGGTGATGCCGCGCCCCCTCAGCCACGCGTCGAGGTCGACCTCGCCGTGGAACGCCGAGTTGACGTCCTTCGCGAACACCAGGTCGGCGTTCGCGCCGTCCAGCTCGGGCTTGAACCGGTTGCCGTCCTGGCCGGGCCGCAGCGGCGAGTCGGGCTTGGTGGAGTCGTGCCGCACCAGCACCAGCGGCCCGGTCCAGGACGCGAGGAGCCGGGCGATGTTGGCCTCCGCGTCGGGGTTGTCGCGCTTGCCCCAGGACGGGTCGTCGAACCCCCGCTGCACGTCGATCAGGATCAGGGCGCTGTTCGCGTGGGCGTTCTTCGCCCGGGAGTTCTCGGTGGGGGCGCTGTGCGTCATGCACCGAGTCTGCGTCGGCGGGGACGTCCGGCGTGAGTGGCGGATCAGGCGCGATGGGGTACTTTCCTGCCATGCGCACGGTCGGGGTCCTGGTGTTGCCGGGCAGCCGGATGTTCGACATCTCGGTGGTCAGCGAGGTGTGGGGCGTCGACCGGAGCGACGCCGGGATCGGCCCGTTCGAGCTGCGGCTGTGCGCGCCGGGGCGGGTGTCGACGCCGGTGGAGCCGGTGGGCGTCATCCCCGCGACGCACGGCCTGTCCGGCCTGGCGGGGTGCGACCTGGTGGTCGTGCCCGGCCGCGTCGACCCGCTGGCCCCGGTGCCGCCGGCCGCCGTGCGCGCGCTGCGGTCGTTCCCCGGCACGGTGGCCGCGCTGTGCTCGGGCGCGTTCACGCTGGCGGCGGCCAGGGTGCTCGACGGACGTGAGGCGACGACCCACTGGCGGCTGCTGGACGCGCTGGAGCGGGCCGCGCCCCGCGCCCGCGTCGCCCGCGACGTGCTGTTCACCGACGGGGACGACGTGCTGACGTCGGCGGGCGTGGTCGGCGGGCTCGACCTGTGCCTGCACCTGCTGCGCCGGGCGCACGGCGCCGACGTGGCCGCCGCGCTCGCCCGCCGGCTGGTCGTGCCGCCGACCCGGGAGGGCGGGCAGCGCCAGTACGTCGACCCGCCGTTGCCGACCAGGCCGGACCGCGCCGGCATCGCGTCCACAGTGGACTGGGCGGTGGACCGGCTCGGCACGTCGATCGGCGTCGCCGACCTGGCCGCGCACGCCGGGATGAGCGGGCGCACGTTCCACCGGGCGTTCCTCGCCGCGACCGGCAGCACGCCCGGGCGGTGGCTGCAGGTGCAACGGGTGCTGCTCGCGCAACGCCTGCTGGAGACCACGGACCTGCCCGTGCACCGCGTGGCCGACCGCTCGGGCCTCGGCACGCCCGCGAACCTCCGCCGCCGGCTGCGCGCCGAACTCGGCGTCGCGCCCGACGCGTACCGCCGCACGTTCCGGGTGCCCGCGGCGTCCTGACGCACGTCGGCGCGAAGTCGGGGCGTGCGAATGAGTAGCGGTACTCATGACAGGGGACGGCGGCGGAGGGATTCTTCCGGCATGACCTCCACCGCGAAGCCGCACTCGCCCACCACCACCGCCTTCTACGCGCAGGCGGTCGTGTCGTTCGCCATCTCGCTGGCCGCCGTCGGGCTCGGCGTCGCCTACCTGCCGGTGGACGGCTGGGTGCGGGCGTTCCTGGCGCTGGGCCTGCTGTTCACCGTCACGTCGGCGTTCACCCTGGCCAAGTGCGTCCGCGACCGGCAGGAGGAGACGTACGTGGTGAGCCGGGTCGACCAGGCGAGGCTGGAGAAGCTGCTCGCCGAGCACGACCCGTACCGGGTCGAGGTGGCCTGACCGTCAGCCGGCGGCGCGGTCGTCGAGCCACGACAGCAACGCGGCGGCGTGCGGGTTGCCCTCGCGCCGCGCGCGCTCGGCCGACACCCGCGCCCAGCGCCGCACCAGCGGCTCCAGCTCGACCGCCC
>NZ_JBHTLK010000110.1:0-22011 GCF_042678885.1 Saccharothrix hoggarensis | reverse complement strand
CGCCGACGACGTCGCCGGCGTCCCGCTCGGCGGGGGCGGGCTGGACGACACCGCGCCCCGCGGGGTGACCGGCGCCGGCGCGCCGCGTCCGATCAGGGCGCCGACGAGCCAGACGACGAGCACCAGCGCGACCACCGACCCACCGATCGCCAGGGCACGGCGCCGCCAGTACACCGACGGCGGGTGCGGCTGCGGGCCTGTGGGCTCGGTCACGTCGTCGAAGGTAACCCGGACCTCGGGAAACTCCCCGTAGGCCTCGGTCCCCCGATGCGGTGAACGTGATCCTCAACAGATTCCACTTGTCAGCATGCGGGACTCGGGTTCCAATCCCAGGGAACACGGGAGGTGCGCGATGACCGCGATCGACGAGCTGCTCCGCCGCAACACCGAACTGGGCAACATCGTTCCGGGCGACCGGTCCTCACCCCGGCCCTCGATGAACGTCGCCATCCTGACGTGCATGGACTCCCGCATCCGGGTGTTCGAGATCTTCGGGCTCAAGCAGGGCGAGGCGCACGTGCTGCGCAACGCGGGCGGCGTCGTCACCGACGACATGATCCGCTCCCTGGCGCTGAGCCAGCGCAAGCTCGGCACCCGCGAGGTCCTGCTCGTCCACCACACCAACTGCGGCCTGCAGCTGGTCACCGAGGACGAGTTCAAGGACGAGCTGGAGCAGGACTCCGGGCTGCGGCCGACGTGGTCGGTGGAGGCGTTCCGCGAGGTGAAGGACAGCGTGCGCGGCTCGATGAACCGGGTCCGCCACAGCCCGTTCCTCCTGCACCGGGACGACGTGCGCGGCTTCGTCTACGACGTCCACACCGGCGAGCTGACCGAGGTGGTCTGACGCGCGCGCCCGTCGTGGGAGACTGTGCGGCGCCATGAGCCTGGACACGAGCCTGGACGCCGAACGCCTCCTCGACTGGTTCGCCGAGACCGCCCGCGACCTGCCCTGGCGCCGGCCGGAGTGCACGGCGTGGGGCGTGCTGGTCAGCGAGATCATGCTGCAGCAGACCCCGGTCGCGCGGGTCGAGCCGATCTGGCACGAGTGGCTCGCGCGCTGGCCGACGCCGTCCGCGATGGCGAAGGCGAGCCAGGGCGACGTCCTGCGCGCCTGGGGCAAGCTGGGCTACCCGCGACGCGCGCTCCGGCTGCACGCCGCCGCCCAGGCCATCGCCGGGCAGCACGGCGACGTGGTGCCGAGCGACGTGGACACCCTGCTCGCCCTGCCGGGCATCGGCGCGTACACGGCACGGGCGGTCGCGGCGTTCGCGTACGGGCAGAAGTGCCCGGTGGTCGACACGAACGTCCGCCGGGTCGTGGCACGGGCGGTGCACGGCGCGGGCGACGCGGGGCCGCCGTCCACGGCGAAGGACATGCGGGACGTCGAGGCGTTGCTCCCGGACGAGCGCGCCGCCGTCTACTCGGCCGCGTTGATGGAGCTGGGCGCGCTGGTCTGCACGGCCCGCGCGCCGAAGTGCGCCGACTGCCCGGTGTTCGACACGTGCGCGTGGCAGCGCAACGGCCGTCCCGCGTACGACGGGCCGGCGAAGGCGGTGCAGAAGTTCGCGGGCACCGACCGCCAGGTGCGCGGGCTGCTGCTGGACGTGCTGCGGGGCACGACGGAGCCGGTGGCGAAGGCGCGGCTGGACGTCGTGTGGTCGGACGCGGGCCAGCGGGACCGCTGCCTGCACTCGCTGCTCACCGACGGCCTGGTCGAGCAGACGGACGACGGCCGGTTCGCCCTGCCCGGCGAGCACACGGCCGGCGAGACCGCTGAGACCGCGGTCGGTGACCCCGGACCGGGCGAGCGCGTGCCGGGCGAGCCCCTGGCGAGCGGGCGCTGACGTGCACGCCCTCGTGGTGTTCTTCGACGCCGAAGCGGACGAGGCCGTGCGCGGCCTGTGGCGGCGGATCGGCGCGAAGTCCGAGCTGCCGCCGCACCTGACGTACGCGGCGGCGGGCACGATCGGGCCCAAGGTGCGGGCCGAGCTGCGCGAGGACCTGTCCCGGCTGTGGCTGCCGGACCTGTGGCTGCGCACCCTCAGCGCCACCGACACCACCCTCCAGCTGGACGCCGTCGTGGACAGCGAGCTGCTGGCCGTCCACTCGGCCGTCCACGACGTGCTCGCGGGCCGGGTGAAGCACCCGAACTCCCACCACCTGCCGGGCAACTGGGTGCCGCACTGCGCGCTGCTCACCGGCGAGGCCGACGAGGTGAAGGCCGCGTTCGCCGCGCTGCACCCGATCACGCCGATCCGCGCGAAGACCCGCGAGGTGGCGATCGTGGACACTCAGACCGGCGGGATCGACCCGCTCAGGAACGCCTCCACCGCGCCCCGGTAGACCTCCGGCGCCTCGTCGTGCACGACGTGCCCGGACTCCGGCACGACCAGGTGGCGCCCGCCGGTCCGCCGCGCCACCTCGGCCATCTGCCCGGCGCGCAGCCCGCCCCGACCGGCCTCGATCACGAGCGTCGGGCACCGGATGGCGTCCACGAAGTCCCAGTACGCCCGCTCGCCCCACTCGGCGGCGATCTCGTACAGGTCGGGCAGGTGGGCGATGAGGTGCCAGCCGTCCTCGCGCTCCTCGAACATCTCCTCCACCCGCGGCACGTCCACGACCGACCGGACGTGCGCGAGGGACTGGAACGGCGTCGGCCACGCGTCGAAGTACCACTTCCACTCGTCGACCGTGCGGCCCCGGTTGTCCGGCACGACGTCCTCGGCGACGACGGCGCGCACCAGGTCGGGCCGGGTCGCGGCGAGCGCCCACGCGTGCAGGCCGCCCATCGAGTGCCCGATGACGACGGCGGGCGCGAGGTCGTGCCGCTCGATCACCGCCGCGGCGTCCGCCACGAAGTCCTCGGTCCGGAACGGCCCGCGCACGGGGTTGCGGCCGTGCCCGCGCGCGTCCGGCGCGACGACCCGCCCGTACGGCTTGAGCCACTGCGCGACCGTCCACCACGTGCTCGCCCGGCTCATCAGGCCGTGGAGCAGCAGGATGCCCTGCCCCGATCCCCCGAACTCCGCAACGCTCATGCGTGCATCATGTCGGCATGGCCATCAGCTCCAAGGCGCGCCCGTACCTGCTCCTCGTCATCGTGGTGCTGGTCGTGGCCGGGATCGTGGTGGCGAGGCTCCCCGAGGACCGGCGGTCGGCGGCGCCCGCCGGGACCACCGCGACGACCGCCCCGCCGGTGGCCAACGCCGAGGGCGGCGACGGCGCGGGCGACCCGTACTACCCGCAGGACGGCAACACCGGCTACGACGTCACCGGCTACGACGTGTCGATCAGCTACGACCCGGCGACCAGGCGGCTGGACGGCGTCGCGACGATCACCGCCCGCGCGACCGCCGACCTGTCCCGGTTCAACCTCGACCTGTACGAGCTGGACGTCACCGCGGTGGCCGTGGCCGGGCGGGCGGCGGCCGGGTTCCGCCAGGAGGGCGACCACGAGCTCGTGATCGAGCCGGACGAGCCGGTGCGCGCGGGCGAGGAGTTCACCACCGAGGTCACGTACGGCGGCGAGCCGACCGTCGTGGAGGACCGGGCGCTCGGCCGCAGCGGGTGGCAGGTCTCGGCGACGGGCGGCGCGTTCGCGGCCGGCGAGCCGCACTCGGCGACGACGTGGTTCCCGGCCAACGACACCCCGCGCGACAAGGCCGCGTTCGCGGTGACCGCGCGGGTGCCGGAGGGCTGGTCGGTGATGTCGAACGGGGTGGAGCGCGGCTCGTCCACCGAGGCGGGCTGGACGTCGTTCCGCTGGGTCGCCGAGCAGCCCATGGCGACCTACCTGACCACGATCGCGATCGACCGGTGGACGGTGTCGCGGTCCACGCTGCCCGACGGCACGCCGGTGGTGGACGCGTACGCGCCGGGCGCGGACGGCGGGCGGCAGCACCAGGAGCGGCTGCCGGAGATCATCGGGTTCCTGGAGGAGAAGTTCGGGCCCTACCCGTTCGAGTCGGCGGGCGGGATCTTCCTCGCGGACGACATCGGCTTCTCGCTGGAGACCCAGACCCGTCCCATCTACGCCGCGTGGGCCGACCTCGACACGGTGGTGCACGAGAACGCGCACCAGTGGTTCGGCAACTCGGTGACGGTGGAGAACTGGGCCGACATCTGCCTGAACGAGTGCTTCGCGAGCTACGCGCAGTGGCTGTGGGCGGAGGCGAAGGAGGGCGCCGACCTCGACGCCCGCTACCGCGCCGAGGTGGAACGGGTCGCCGACCGCGAGACGTACTGGGGCCGCAAGCTGTACGACATGGGCCGGGGCAACGAGTTCCGCGGCGTCTACGACAAGGGCCAGCTCGCGCTGCACGCGTTGCGGCGGCAGGTCGGCGACGACGCGTTCGACCGGGTCCTGAAGGGCTGGACGTCCGCGCACCAGGCGGGCAACGCGTCGTGGCCGGAGTTCGAGGCGCACGTCGAGCAGGTGTCGGGGCAGGACCTGGACGCCTTCTTCGCCGCGTGGTTCCGGGGCGACGACGTCCCGGCCGACGAGCACCTGTTCCCGGGGCCGCTGCGCCGCTAGGTCGCGCGAACGGGACCGCCGGCAGACGGGACCCGCCCGCGGCCAGTAACGTCGGGGGCATGGCGGTTGTGAAGATCAATGCGATCCACGTGCCCGACGGCTCGGGCCCGGAGTTGGAGAAGCGGTTCGCCGCACGGCTCGGCGCGGTCGACTCGGAGCCCGGCTTCCTCGGGTTCCAGCTCCTGCGGCCGGTCAAGGGCGACGACCGGTACTTCGTGGTGACCCAGTGGGAGACCGAGGAGGACTTCCGGAACTGGATGGGCGGGCGCGCCAAGGAGGCGCACGCGGGCGAGCGGGCCAAGCCGGTCGGCACCGGTTCGGACCTGCTGGAGTTCGAGGTCGTCCTCAGCTCCGAGCCCAAGAGGTGACGGTCCGGGGAACGAGCCACCGAGGGTGAACGAGGCGCTCGACCGCGCGGCGGACCTGATCGCGGGCGCCGACGCGCTGCTGGTGTGCGCGGGCGCCGGGATGGGCGTGGACTCCGGCCTGCCGGACTTCCGCGGCGCGACCGGTTTCTGGCAGGCCTACCCGCCGTACGCGCGGCTGGGCCTGCGGTTCGAGGAACTGGCCGACCCGGTGCACTTCGTGGACGACCCGACGCTCGCGTGGGGCTTCTACGGGCACCGGCTCGACCTGTACCGGCGCACGGTCCCGCACGACGGCTTCCGCGTGCTGCGGGAGTGGGGCGCGCGGGTGTTCACGTCGAACGTGGACGGCCAGTTCCAGCGGGCCGGGTTCGCCGACGTGGCCGAGGTGCACGGCTCGATCCACCACCTGCAGTGCGTGGAGCCGTGCACGGACGACGTGTGGCCCGCCGACGACGTCGTGCTCGACGTGGAGCCGGAGTCCATGCGGGCGACCGGGCCGCTGCCCGCGTGCCGCAACTGCGGCGGGCTCGCGCGGCCGAACATCCTCATGTTCGGTGACTGGTCGTGGGTCGCCGGCCCGTCGCAGGAGCAGCTGGACGCCCTCACGCAGTGGCGGCGGGGGCGCCGCGACCTGGTGGTGATCGAGATCGGCGCGGGCAACGCGGTGCCGACCGTGCGCCGTCAGGCCGAGCTGGCCAGTGCCGCGTCCGGCGCGCTGATCCGGGTCAACCCGCGTGAGCCGGAGGTCCGGCACGGGCGCGGGGTGTCGCTGCCGATGGGCGCGCTGGACGCGATCACCGAGCTGGCACGACGAATCGGGTGACGACGGCCCGGTGGTCCGAGCCGGGGACGTCCACCACGGCGAACGCGTCCACCGGGCACCGGTTGTCCACCAGGACGTGGTCGATCGTGACCGGCGGCGGCCACAGCGCGCCGGACGGCCAGGTGGGGTTCAGGCCCTCGCCGACCTCGTCCGCGGCGTCCTTGTAGCCGCCGTTGAGCAGGCGGCGCAGCCCGGCGTGGTCCAGCGTGGCGTTGAAGTCGCCGGCGAGCACGCGCACCGGCCCGTCGAGCCGTCGTTCCGGCAGGCCCGCCAGCTCCCGCTGCCACCGCTCCGGCCCGTCGTCCACCACCGGCGGCAGCGGGTGCACCGACAGGACCTCCAGGTCGTCACCGGGCAGGTCGACCAGCGCGCCGGCCTGGCCCAACGTGCTGGGCGGCGTGAGGGTGCGCGGGAACAGCGGGTAGCGGGACGCGATGCCGGACCCGGAAGCGCCGGGCTCGTCCAGGAAGTGCCGGTGCGGCAGGACCTCCTCCAGGCCCGCGCGGTCGAAGTCGCGCACCATCGCGGGGGTCAGCTCCTGCAACGCGAGCACGTCCACGTCGTGCGCCCGCACCGCGGCCACCACGGCTTCCGCCTCGGCCTTGCCGACCAGCAGGTTCGCCGCCATCACCGTGACGGACGCGCCGCGGCCGAACGGCCTCGAATCGGGGAACGCCCGCGGGGCGACCGCCGCCACCAGCACGATCGCGACCAGCAGGGTGACGGCGCCGACCAGCCACCGCCGCAGCAGCAGCGCCAGCAGGCCCAGCAGGACTCCCGCCGCCGTGACGTACGGGGTGAGGGCCGTGGCGGCGATCATGTGCCGGGTGCCGTCGACGCCCGACAGCCGGGTGAGCGCGGCGAGCAGGAACGCGATGGCCGCCACCACCAGCAGGAACGTCGTGAACCCACGCCTGGTGCGGCGTTCCGCGATGTCGACCACGACATCTAGTCTGCCCGAGTGGACGTATTGCTGACGGGCTTCGAGCCGTTCGCCGGCGAGCGCACCAACCCGTCGTGGGACGCGGTGGACGCGGTGCGACCGGACGGCTACCGGCTGACGAAGCTGCGCCTGCCGTGCGTGTTCGGGGAGTCGATCGCCGCGGTGCGCGAGGCCCTCGCCGTCCGCCGGTACGACGTGGTGGTGTGCGTGGGCCAGGCGGGCGGACGGGTCGGCGTCACGCCGGAACGCGTCGCGGTGAACCTGGACGACGCCCGCATCCCGGACAACGCGGGCGCGCAGCCCGTCGACGAGCCGGTGGCGCCGGACGGGCCGGCCGCGTACTTCACCGGGCTGCCGGTGAAGGCGTGCGTGGCCGCGCTGGAGGCCGAGGGCATCCCGGCGTCGGTGTCGCACACGGCGGGCACGTTCGTCTGCAACCACGTGTTCTACGGCCTCATGCACCTGGTCGCGACCGAGCACCCCGGTGTGCGCGGCGGGTTCGTGCACGTGCCGTTCTCGCCGGAGCAGGCCGAGGGGCGCGACCTGCCCAGCCTGCCCGTCGCCACCACGGCCCGGGCGCTGGAGCTGATCGTCCGCACGGCGCTGACCACGTCCACCGACCTGCGCACCACCGCGGGCGCGCTGCACTGACCCCGGACGCGCGAAGCGCCCCCCGGCGTGAACCGGGGGGCGCTTCGAGGTGCGACCGTCAGGCGGACTCGGAGTCCGACTCGCCGGAGTCGCCACCGGACGACGCGAGGTCGACCGGCGGGGCGTCCGGGACGCGCATCGGCTTGGCCTCGCCGCGGAAGACGAAGTGCGCCTTGTCGTCGGCCTCGGACTCGCCGTCCCAGCCCTCGACGTCGGTGATGATGATCTGGCCGGGCTGGATCTCCCCGAACAGGATCTTCTCCGACAGCTGGTCCTCGATCTCCCGCTGGATGGTCCGGCGCAGCGGCCGGGCGCCCAGCACCGGGTCGAACCCGCGCTTGGCCAGCAGCATCTTCGCGCGATCCGTGAGCTCGATCGCCATGTCCTTGTTCTTCAACTGCGTCTCGACGCGGGCGATCATCAGGTCCACCATCTTGATGATCTCGTCCTGCGTGAGCTGGTGGAAGACGATGATGTCGTCGATGCGGTTGAGGAACTCGGGCCGGAAGTGCTTCTTCAGCTCGTCGTTGACCTTGTTCTTCATGCGCTCGTAGTTGGACGCGGTGTCCTGACCCGAGGTGAAGCCGAGGCCGACGGCCTTGCTGATGTCCGACGTGCCCAGGTTGGACGTGAAGATGATGACGGTGTTCTTGAAGTCCACCGTCCGGCCCTGACCGTCGGTCAGGCGGCCGTCCTCCAACACCTGGAGCAGCGTGTTGTAGACCTCCTGGTGGGCCTTCTCGATCTCGTCGAACAGCACCACGGAGAACGGCTTGCGGCGCACCTTCTCGGTGAGCTGGCCGCCCTCTTCGTAGCCGACGTAACCGGGAGGGGCACCGAACAGGCGCGACGCCGTGTAGCGGTCGTGGAACTCGCCCATGTCGATCTGGATCAGGGCGTCGTCCTCACCGAACAGGAAGTTCGCCAGCGCCTTCGACAGCTCGGTCTTACCCACGCCGGACGGGCCGGCGAAGATGAACGAGCCCGAGGGGCGCTTGGGGTCCTTCAGACCGGCCCTCGTGCGGCGGATCGCCTGCGACACGGCCTTGACCGCGTCGACCTGGCCGATGATCCGCTTGTGCAGCTCGTCCTCCATGCGGAGCAGACGCGTGGTCTCCTCCTCGGTGAGCTTGAACACTGGGATGCCGGTCCAGTTCGCCAGCACCTCGGCGATCTGCTCGTCGTCCACCTCGGCGACGACGTCGAGGTCGCCGTCCTTCCACTGCTTCTCCCGCTCGGCCTTCTGGCCCAGCAGGGTCTTCTCCTGGTCGCGGAGCTTCGCGGCGCGCTCGAAGTCCTGCGCGTCGATCGCGGACTCCTTGTCCCGGCGCACGTCGGCGATCTTCTCGTCGAACTCGCGCAGGTCCGGCGGCGCGGTCATCCGGCGGATGCGCATGCGCGCGCCCGCCTCGTCGATGAGGTCGATCGCCTTGTCCGGCAGGAACCGGTCGTTGATGTACCGGTCGGCCAGCGTCGCCGCGGCGACCAGCGCGGAGTCGGTGATCGAGACGCGGTGGTGCGCCTCGTACCGGTCACGCAGACCCTTGAGGATCTCGATCGTGTGCTCCAGCGACGGCTCGCCGACCTGGATCGGCTGGAACCGGCGCTCCAGGGCGGGGTCCTTCTCGACGTACTTGCGGTACTCGTCGAGGGTGGTCGCGCCGATGGTCTGGAGTTCACCGCGGGCGAGCATGGGCTTCAGGATCGAGGCGGCGTCGATCGCGCCCTCGGCGGCGCCCGCACCCACGAGGGTGTGGATCTCGTCGATGAACAGGATGATGTCGCCGCGCGTGCGGATCTCCTTGAGCACCTTCTTCAGGCGCTCCTCGAAGTCACCGCGGTAGCGCGAGCCCGCCACGAGCGAACCCAGGTCCAGCGTGTAGAGCTGCTTGTCCTTCAGGGTCTCGGGCACCTCGCCCTTGACGACCATCTGGGCCAAGCCCTCGACCACGGCGGTCTTGCCCACGCCGGGCTCGCCGATCAGGACCGGGTTGTTCTTGGTGCGGCGGGACAGCACCTGCATGACCCGCTCGATCTCCTTGGTGCGCCCGATCACCGGGTCGAGCTTGCCCTCCCGCGCGCTGGCGGTCAGGTTGCGCCCGAACTGGTCGAGGACCAGGGACGAGGACGGGGTGCCCTCACCGCGGCCGCCGGACTCGGCGGGCTCCTTGCCACCGGAGTAGCCGGACAGGAGCTGGAGCACCTGCTGGCGCACCCGGTTCAGGTCCGCACCCAGCTTGACCAGGACCTGGGCGGCGACGCCCTCGCCCTCGCGGATCAGGCCGAGCAGGATGTGCTCCGTGCCGATGTAGTTGTGCCCGAGCTGCAGCGCTTCGCGCAGCGACAGCTCCAGCACCTTCTTGGCGCGCGGGGTGAAGGGGATGTGGCCGGAAGGGGCCTGCTGGCCCTGGCCGATGATCTCCTCGACCTGCTGGCGGACGCCCTCCAGCGCGATCCCCAACGACTCCAGCGCCTTGGCGGCGACACCTTCACCCTCGTGGATCAACCCCAGGAGGATGTGCTCGGTGCCGATGTAGTTGTGGTTGAGCATCCGGGCCTCTTCTTGGGCCAGGACAACCACCCGCCTCGCGCGGTCGGTGAACCTTTCGAACATTCGCACTCCCTGACTGCTGCGCCGGCGGTCCTCGGGCTCACCACTGGCTGACCGTCTGGCTGACCGTGGAGAGCGCGGCACCGTGGGACCACTGTAGTCGTCAGTCCCGACACTCTCAGTTCCCGATCGCAGGCAGCGGTCTTCGGGGATCTCTGACATCGGTACCAACGCGTGATCTGCCTGGCAGATTCCACGGATCGGGTGTTGTCCGCTGAGCGCGAACACCCGACCGCTCGGCGACGGCGGTGGTGACCGGCGTCACCGCTGCGGTGCGGGTTAGGCGAACCTCGGTAAGGTTAGGCAAGCCTCAACCCGTTCCCACTCGACCGACGAGGACCTTCTGGACATGACCGTACCGGTGAGGGTGACCGCGTGCGACGTGACGACGCCCGTCGCGGAGTCCGTCCGGCGCGCGGCCGCGCTGCCCGAGGGCTTCGAGGTCCGGTTCGGGCTCCCGGCCGACCGGGAGGGCTGGGTCACCTGCGCCGAGTTCGTCGGCGAGCCGGAGCGGTTCGACAGGTGGCGCAAGGAGCTGGCCGAGTGGCTGCGCGAGCAGTTCGGCGAGGCACCGGACCGCACCACCGCCGGGTACGTCATGAGCTGGTACCTGAACGTGGTCGGCGTGCTCGGCGGGTTGTTGTTCCACAGCGCGCGGCGGGTGCCGTCGCTGCGGCCCGCCGACGTGGCCGTGAAGGTGGCGACGGAGGGCCGGCCGCACACCGAGGGCGTGGCGCTGCTCTCCGACGAGTTCGCGTGCCTGCCCGACGACCCGGCGGGCAACCACCCGGCGGCGACCGTGGTGGCCGACGAGACGGCGCTGGCGGCGCTGCTCAGGGCCCGGTTCGCGGCGCACGCGGCGCAGTTCGTCGGCGCGTTCGGGCCGACCGTGCGGCTGGGCCGCCGGATGCTGTGGGCGGCGGCGACCGACGCGCTGGACAACGCGGCGTGGACGGCCGGCCGGCTGTGCGGCGACGAGACGGCGGGCGTGGTGGACGCGGCGCTGCTGCTGCCGGCCAAGCTCGACCCGTTCACGTCGGCGTCCACCCTCACGGCGACGGAGGACGGCTGGACCCGCCGCCGCGAGAGCTGCTGCTTCCACTTCGCCCTGCCCGGCACCGAGGCGTGCGCCACCTGCCCGAGGGTCTGCTAGACCTCCCCGACGTGCGCGGCCCCGTCAGCGGTGGTGGCCGATCGGGATCACCAGCGGGGTGCCGGCGACCGGGTCGGGCACGACCTTCGCGTCCAGCCCGAAGACCTCCAGCAGGGTCGACTCGGTGAGCACGTCGGCCGGCGGGCCCGCGACGACGATCCGGCCGTCCTTCATCGCCACGAGCCGGTCGGCGTACCGGGCGGCCAGGTTCAGGTCGTGCAGCACCATCACCACGGTCCGGCCGGACTCCCGGTGCAGGCGGCGGACCAGGTCGAGCACGTCGATCTGGTGGGCCAGGTCGAGGTAGGTCGTCGGCTCGTCCAACAGCAGCAGGTCCGTGCCCTGGGCCAGCGCCATCGAGATCCACGCGCGCTGCCGCTGCCCGCCGGACAGCTCGTCCACGGTCCGGTGGGCGAGGTCGGCCATGCCGGTCAGCTCCAGCGCCGAGGCCACCGCCGCCGCGTCGTCAGGCGACCACTGCCGGTACCACGCCTGGTGGGGGTGCCTGCCGCGGGCGACCAGCTCGGCCACGGTCAGCCCCTCGGGCGCCTGCGGCGACTGCGGCAGCATCGCCAGGGCCTTGGCCACGTCACGGGTGGGCGTGCGGTCGATGCGCTTGCCGTCGAGCAGGACCGCGCCGGCGCGGGCGGGCAGCAGGCGGCCGAGGGCGCGCAGCAGCGTGGACTTGCCGCACCCGTTCGGGCCGATCACCGCCGTCACCGAACCGGACATGACGTCCAGGTCGAGGTCGGACACGACCAGCCGGTCCCCGTACCCGACGGACAACGACTGGGCCTGGAGCCGAACAGCGGTCATACCCGTGCCTCCCGGCGACTGCGGACGAGCAGGTACATCAGGTACGGCGCGCCGAGCACCGCGGTCACCACGCCGACCGGCAGCTCGAACCCGCCGAACGCCAGCCGCGCGACCAGGTCCGACACCACCACCAGCAGGCCGCCGACGACGGCCGAGCCGAGCAGCGGCGGGGTCGCGGCGCCGGCCAGCCGCAACGCGATCTGCGGCGACGCCAGCGCGACGAACGCGACCGGGCCGGCGGCGGCCGTCGCCACGGCCGCCAGCAGCACGGCGAGCAGCAGCAGCACGGTGCGCGCGCCGTTGACCCGGACCCCGAGCCCGCGCACGGTGTCGTCGTCGAACTGGAGGGCGCCGAGCAGCCGCGCCCCGACCAGGACGGCCGGGACGAGCAGCGCCAACGCCACCCCGACCGGCACGACGTGCTCCCACCCGCGCCCGTTGAGGCTGCCGGTGATCCACACCATCACCCGCGCCGCGTCGGTGACGTCGCCGACCGTCAGCAGGTAGTGCGTGAAGTTGCCGGCCACGGCCGAGACGCCGATGCCCACGAGCACCAGCCGGAAGCCCTCGATGCCGTGCCGCCACGCCAGGCCGTACACGAGCAGTCCGGCCAGCAACCCGCCGCCCAGGCTCGCCAGCGGCACGCCGACCGTCCCGGCGACGCCGCCGACCGCGCCGAGCGACCCGGCGAACGTGATCACGGTGACCGCGCCCGCGCCGGCGCCCCACGTGACGCCGAGGATGTCCGGGCTCGCCAGCGGGTTGCGCGCGATCGACTGGAACACCGCGCCGGAGACGCCGAGCGCCGCGCCGACGAACACGCCGGTCAACGCCCGCGGCAGGCGCAGGTCGAGCACGATGAACCGCTGCCCGCGCGGCCCGCCGCCGAGGAGGACGTCGAACACCTGCCCCAGCGGGATCGGGAAGTCGCCGCGCGCGACGCCCACGGCCGCCGCGAGCACCAGCAACGCGAGCCCGACCACCACCACGGCGATCGGCCGCCACCGCAGCGGCCCGGACACCGGGCCGAGCCGGAAGCCCCTGGTCGGCGTCGCGGTCACAGCCGCACCAGCTTCCGCCGCCGCACGAGCGCGATGAAGAACGGCGCGCCGACGAGCGCCATCACGACCCCGACCTCCAGTTCACCCGGCCGGGCGACCACGCGGCCGACCACGTCCGCGACGAGCAGCACGATCGCGCCGATCACCCCGGAGAACGGCAGCAGCCACCGGTGGTCCGGCCCGGTGAGCGCGCGCGCCGCGTGCGGCACGACCAGCCCGAGGAACCCGATCGGCCCGCACACCGCCACCGCGCCGCCCACCAGCAACGTCGTCGCGGCCACCCCGACGACCCTGGTCAACGCCACCCGCTGCCCGAGCGACCGCGCCACGTCGTCGCCGAGCGCCAGCGCGTTGAGGCCGGACGCGTTGGCCGCCGCCAGGACCAGCCCGAGCAGCAGGAACGGCAGCACCTGCCCCAGCACCGCGAGGTCGCGCCCGGCGATCGCGCCGACCTGCCAGAACCGGAACGCGTCGAGGCTCTGCCGGTCGAGCAGCACCAGCGCGGACACCAGCCCGTGCATGAGGGCGCTGACCGCCGCGCCCGCGAGCGCCAGCGTCACCGGGGTCGGCCCGGACCGGCCGGAACCCAGCAGGAACACGACGACGCTCGCCACGAGGGCGCCGGCGAACGCGAACCACACGTACCCGTGGAGGCTGGTGACGCCGAACGTGAAGATCGACAGCACGACGGCGAACGCGGCGCCCTGCGTGACGCCGAGGATGCCGGGGTCGGCGAGGGGGTTGCGGGTGTGGCCCTGCATCAGCGCGCCGCCGACGCCCAGGGCGACGCCGACCGCGATGCCGAGGAGCGTGCGCGGCACGCGGAGCTCGCGGACCACGATGTCGTCCTCCAGGCCGGTCGGCGTGGCGAGGGCGTGCCAGACGGCGTCGAGCGGGATGTCCTTGGTGCCGATGGCGACGCTGGCGAGCACGACCAGGGCGAGGAGCCCGACCAGCTGGAGCAGGCGGGTGGCACGGAGGGCCAACGTGGTGCTCTCCTCCCGCGACGCCCGATTCGGTGAGGTAAGGCTAACCGAACACGCTGGGGTCACCACCGGGCACGCTCCGTGCCACCGAACGGTCGAACAAAGATCACCGAACGCGTGCCGGCGACGAACTGAGACGCGGTACGAAAAAGATCTTCGTTTCCCGCGGGCGGTCCGAGAACTCCTCGGAAAACAACCGAGGGGCGCCGGAGGAATCCGGCGCCCCTTCGTCGATTGACGTAATTGCCGTGGCGTGCGCCACGGCAATGACTCGCGTCAGCCCTGCTGGTGGTAAGCCTCCAGCACCTCGGCCGGGATGCGCCCGCGATCGGACACCTTCATCCCCTGCTTGCGGGCCCACTCCCGAATGGCCTGGTTCTGCTCACGGTCCGCCGAAGCGGGACGAGCTGCCTTCACACCGGCCGGACGACCCGGGCCGCGCTTGCGGCCACCCGCCTTGCGGGCACTGGCGACGAAGTCGGCGAGAGCGTCGCGGAGCCTGGACGCATTGTCCGCAGAAAGGTCGATCTCGTAGGACACACCGTCCAATCCGAAGCCGACCGTCTCCTCGGCCTTCCCACCGTCCAGGTCATCGACCAGGGTCACGGTGACCTTCTGCGCCATGCGTATCCTCCTGGACTCGAATGCGCGGTGTTCCCCGACCGCGACCTAAAGCATTGGCGAGTGCAGGTTAGCGCACAAGTCCCGGAATGCGCCGCCCGGAGTCCGAGAAGTTACTCATTCCGGGCGCACGAGGGGGAACAGGATCGTCTCCCGGATACCGAGACCCGTGAGCGCCATCAGCAGCCGGTCGATGCCCATTCCCACGCCACCGCTCGGTGGCATTCCGTACTCCAGCGATCGCAGAAAGTCTTCGTCGACCGGCATGGCCTCGACGTCACCGGTCGCGCCAAGGCGTGCCTGGGCTTCCAACCGCTCCCGCTCGACCACCGGGTCGACCAGTTCCGAGTATCCCGTGGCCAACTCGAATCCGCGCACGTACAGGTCCCACTTTTCGGCGACACCCGGCCGGCTGCGGTGCTGACGGGTGAGCGGCGAGGTCTCCACCGGGAAATCGCGCACAAACGTGGGCGCGTGCAGGCCGTCGCCCACCAGGTGCTCCCACAGCTCCTCGACCAGCTTGCCGTGGCCGAGCTTCGGGTCCGCCTCCACCCCGAGCCGGTCGGCGAGCTTGCGCAGGTCCTCCGCCGACGTCTCGGGCGTGACGGGCTCGCCGGCCGCTTCGGACAGCGAGTCGTACATGCTCAACGTCGTCCACTCGCCGCCGAGGTCGTACTCGGAACCGTCGGCCAGCGTCACCACGTGCGAGCCGGCGACCGCCAGCGCCGCTTCCTGGATCAGCTCCCGCGTCAGCACCGCGTTCGTGTCGTAGGTGGCGTACGCCTCGTAGTACTCCAGCATGGAGAACTCGGGCGAATGCGACGAGTCCATGCCCTCGTTGCGGAAGTTGCGGTTGATCTCGAAGACCTTCTCGATACCGCCGACCACGCACCGCTTGAGGTACAGCTCCGGCGCGATCCGGAGGAACAGGTCGATGTCGAGCGCGTTCGAGCGGGTCACGAACGGCCGCGCGCTCGCGCCGCCCTGCAACGTCTGCAACATCGGCGTCTCGACTTCGATGAAACCGCGCCGGTGGAACGACTCCCGCAACGAGCGCACCACCGCGGCCCGGTTGCGGACCGTGTTCCGGGCCTGCTCGCGCAGGATCAGATCGACGTACCGCTGCCGAATGCGGGTTTCCTCGGCGAGTTCCTTGTGCGCGACCGGCAACGGGCGCAACGCCTTCGCCGTCATCGCCCACTGGTCCGCCATCACGGACAGTTCGCCGCGGCGGGACGTGATGACCTCGCCGCGTACGAATACGTGGTCGCCCAAGTCGACGTCGGACTTCCATTCGGCGAGCGCCTGCTCGCCGACGCCGTTCAGGCTGAGCATCGCCTGGAGTTCGGTGCCGTCGCCCTCGCGCAGCGTCGCGAAGCACAACTTGCCGGTGTTGCGGATGAACATGACCCGGCCGGTCACGCCGACGACTTCACCGGTCGACGTGTCGGGCTCCAGCCCTTGATGCGCCTCGCGCACCTCGCGCAGCGTGTGCGTGCGCGGAACTTCGACCGGATAGGGATCGACACCGCGTTCCAGCAGTCGCGCCCGCTTCTCCCGGCGGACCCTCAGCTGCTCGGGGAGATCGTCGTCGCTGGTCGCGGAACCGGTCGCTGGCTGCTCACTCACACCAGGAAGGGTACGGAAAGACCTCACGGGAAATCGAACCGGATCTCACTACGCTGTGGGTGGTGACCGGAGATGACTTGCGAGCCCGGCGGGCGAACTCCTTCGGAGCCCACGCCGCGGCTTACGCGGAACACCGCCCGGACTACCCCGCCGACGCCGTCCGGTGGGCATTGGCGCCACTGGGCCCCGGATCGCACGAGGTGCTGGACCTCGCCGCCGGCACCGGGAAGCTGACCGGAGGGCTGCTCGCCGAGGGCCACCACGTGACGGCCGTGGAGCCGGACGAGGACATGCTCTCGGAGCTGGTGCGCCACCACGGCGCGGTGCGCGCGCTCCCCGGCACCGCCGAGCGCATCCCGCTGCCGGACGGCACGGTCGACGCGGTCGTGGTCGGGCAGGCGTTCCACTGGTTCGACCCGGCGCGGGCCATGCCGGAGATCGCGCGCGTGCTGCGGTCCGGCGGCGTGCTCGCGGCGCTGTGGAACGACTACGACAACGCGGCGCCGTGGGTCGACGAGTTCCTGAAGGTCGCCAGGTCCAGCGTGAGCGCGCAGGACGACCTGGCCTTCGACCCGATGACGGAGCACGAGCTGTTCACCGACCCGGAGAAGCGGACCTTCCCGCACGTGCACCGGCGCACCGCCGAGTCGCTGGTGGCGATGGTCAACACGCACTCGCACGTCCTGGTGATCCCGGAGGAGGAGCGGGCCGGGCTGAACGCGCGGATGCTCGCGTTCCTCAAGGCCCGCCCCGAAACCGCCGACGGCGAGTTCGACCTCCCGCTGACCGTCTTCGTCAAGCGCCTGCGACGTGTTTGAACCATCGCGAGGTCGCGTCGATCGTTCGCGCCTGGTTTTCCGGCGATCACGCCCTTCGATCGTCGGAAAACCAGGCGCGAGCGGTCGACTTACAGGCGACCGAGCCGCCGTCTGCGGAGCAGCGGCAATCAAACACGGTTGCGTTCGAAGACCAAACGCAGGCCCAGCAGGGTCAGGTCCGGCACGTGCGACTGGATCGTCGCCGACTCCGTCACCACCAGGGGCGCGAGGCCGCCGGTCGCGATGACCGTGACCGGGCCCGGCTCGGTGAGCTGCAACTCGTCCACGATCCGGCGCACGAGGCCGTCCACCTGGCCGACGAACCCGTAGACGATGCCCGACTGCAGGCACTCGACGGTGTTCTTGCCGATCACCGACCGGGGCCGCACCAGCTCGACCTTGCGCAGCTGCGCGGCGCGCGCCGCGAGGGCGTCCAGCGAGATCTCGATGCCCGGCGTGAACGCGCCGCCCAGGAACTCGCCCTTGGCGGAGATGACGTCGAGGTTCGTGGACGTGCCGAAGTCCACGACCACGCACGCCGTGCTGTGCAGGTGGTGCGCGGCCAGCGTGTTGATCACGCGGTCGGAGCCCACCTCCTTGGGGTTGTCCACCAGCAGCGGCACGCCCGTCCGCACGCCCGGCTCGACCAGCACCTTCGGCACGGCCGAGTAGTAGCGCCCGAGCATCACGCGCAGTTCCCGCAGCACGGCGGGCACGGTGGACAGCGCCGAGATGCCGGTGATCTTGTCGGCGTACTCGCCGAGCAGGCCGCGCATGGTCAACGCCAGCTCGTCCGCGGTCATCCGGGCGTCGGTGCGCATCCGCCAGTCGCGGATCAGCGTGGCGGAGTCACCGGTCCCGTCGTACAGCCCGAGGACGATGTTGGTGTTGCCGACGTCGATGGCGAGCAGCACAGCGTGGTCCCCCTAGTCCTCGGCCTGGATCAACGCGTCCAGGGCCGCCGCGTCCTCGGTCTCCGCCGACACCGGCTCGGGCTGCGGCTGGCCGGTCGTCGACCCGTTCACCAGACCGGAGCCCTCCGGCGCGTGCGCCGGGTCCGCGCCGCGTTCGACGACCTTGTTGTCGGCGTCGACGAAGACCACCTTCGGTTCGTACACCCGCGCCTCGGCGTCGTCCATCTGCCCGTAGGCGATGAGGATCACCAGGTCGCCCGGCTTCACCAGGTGCGCGGCCGCGCCGTTGATGCCGATCACGCCGATGCCGCGCTCGCCCGGGATGACGTAGGTCTCCAGGCGCGCGCCGTTCGTGACGTCCACGATCGCGACCTGCTCGCCGGCGAGCAGGTCGGCGGCCTCCATCAGGTCCTCGTCCACCGTGACGGAGCCGACGTAGTGCAGGTCGGCCTGGGTGACGGTGGCCCGGTGGATCTTCGACTTGAGCATGGTGCGGAACATCGCGGTCCCCTTACTCGTCACCGGCGCCGAGCAGCACGGCGGCGTTGTCGATCAGTCGGGTGGCGCCCACGCGGGCCGCCACCAGCAGGCGGGCGTCGCCGTTCACCGGGGCCGGGCCCAGGTCGGGCGCCCGCAGCTCCAGGTAGTCCAGCTCGACGCCCGGCTCCGCGGCGATGGTGTCGCGCGCGGCCTTCAGCACGGCGTCCGCGCCCTGGCCGCTGACGTGCGCGCCCGCCACCAGGGCGGCGGACAGCGCGGTCGCGGCGGCCCGCTCGTCGTCGGACAGGTACCGGTTGCGGGAGGACAGCGCCAGGCCGTCCGGCTCGCGCACGGTCGGCACGCCCACCACGTCGAGCGGGAAGTTCAGGTCCCGCGCCATCCGGTGGATCAGCGTGAGCTGCTGGTAGTCCTTCTCGCCGAACACCGCGTAGGTGGGCTGCACGATGTTGAACAGCTTCGCCACGACGGTCAGCACGCCGGTGAAGTGGCCGGGCCGGACCGCGCCCTCCAGCTCGTCGCCGAGCGGGCCGGGGTTCACGGTGACCGTGCTGCCCGGCAGGTACATGTCCTCGGCCGACGGCGCGAACACGATGCCGACGCGCTCGGCGCGGCAGATGTCCACATCGGACTCGAAGTTGCGCGGGTAGCGGTCGAAGTCCTCGTTCGGGCCGAACTGGGTCGGGTTCACGAACAGGGAGACGACGACCACGGTGTTCTGCATGACCTGCGCTTCGCGGATCAGCTTGCGGTGGCCCTCGTGCAGCGCGCCCATCGTCGGCACCAGGGCGATGTTGCGACCCGCCGCCTTCAACGCCCTGGTGACGCGGCGCAGCCGCTCCGGGTCGCGGTGCACCGTCACGTCGTTGGGCGTGTAGTCGTCCTTGGTGAGCGGCTTGGTCATGCCTGTTCCTCGAGAGTGGTGCGGACGTCGGCCGCGAGCTCGGGCTTGAGCAGCCCGGCGGCCTGTGCGCGCGCCGCGGTGCGGAGCGCGAGAACCCGGTACGCGGGCAGGGTGTCCTGCTCGGCGAGCACCGCCAGGTGCTTGGCCACGGTGCCCGCGTCGCCGCGCGCGACGGGACCGGTCAGGGCGCGGTCGCCGTGCCGCAGGGCGTTGTCCAGCGCGGCGGACAGCAGCGGCCCGAGCATCCGCTCGGCGTCCGCGATGCCCGCGTCGCGCAGGAGGTCGGCGCAGTCGGCGACCAAGGTGATCAGGTGGTTCGCGCCGTGCGCGAGGGCGGCGTGGTAGAGCGGCCGGGCGGCTTCGGGCACGCGCACCGGCTCGGCGGACATCTCCACCACCAGGGCCTCGCCCACGTTCCACGCGACCTCGTCGCCGTCCGCGGCGGTGACGCCGACCGAGCAGGCGTTCATCCGCTGCACGTCCTCGGCGCGGCCGGTGAACGTCATCACGGGGTGCAGCGCCACGCACAGCGCGCCCAGCCCGGCGGCCGGCGCGAGCACGTCCACGCCCTGCGCGCCGCTGGTGTGCACGACGATCTGCCCGGCGCGCAGCGAGCCGGTGGCGACGAGGCCGCGGACCAGGCCGGCCAGCTCGTCGTCGGGCACGGCGAGGAGCACCAGGTCGGCGGAGGCGGCGACGTCCGTCGGCGGTCGCACGGGCACGTCCGGCAGCAGCTCTTCGGCGCGGCGCAGCGACTCCCGGGAGACGGCGGCGACCGCGCTCACGGCGTGCCCCGCTCGGGAGAGCGCGGCGCCCAGGACCGAACCCACCCGGCCTGCCGAGATCACTCCCACGGCCAGCCGCGCGGGGCGGGGGGTCGCGTCCATGCGACGTACTCCTTCAGGCGGCGTTCCAGTCCCTTTGGTCGGGTACCGGACGACGGCCGCGAGCGTAATCCGGTGGGTGGTGATCAGCCGTCAACTGCGACGAACGCCACCTGCGGCCTTCATCGCGCCGGGTGCGTCGATCGCGGCCTGACGTGCGGCGACGAGGGCACTGAGCAGCTTCTCGTGGCGTTCCTCGGCGTCGTGGCCCGCGGTCCCGTTGGCGATGCGGTGGCGCAGGAACGCGAGCTCGGTGGCGGCCACCTGGTAGCCCGCGACCGCCTTGGCCGCCCGGTCGCCGACCTTGCGCTTCACCGCGCGCCGCCACCGGCTTCGGCCCTGGAGGCTGGCCAGCAGGGTCACTTCGCTGGAGGCGATCCACTTGTTGGCGGCCATGGCGGGCAGCTGGCCCGCGACGATCCGCTGCTCGCGGCGGCGCTGCCACACGACCATGAGCACCATGCCGGCGAAGATCGGCACCATGATCAGGAAGTACAGGTTGATGAACGTGGAGCCGGTGCCGACGGTGGTGGAGAAGTTCCACAGCGAGTGCAGGCCGACCGCGCCGAGGTAGCCGAGGATCGGCGTGACGACCCGCAGCCTCCGGCTCGTGGTCATCGCCGCGATGCCGATCCCGATGCCCGTCATCGACGTGAACAGCGGGTGCGCGAACGGCGAGAGCACCCCGCGCAGGATGAACAGGGCGATGACCCCGCTGCCGAGGTCGCCGAACCCGCTGTCGGAGAAGACCCGGGCGAAGTACCAGATGTTCTCGGTGAACGCGAAGCCCGCGGCCGTCACGCCCGCGTAGACCACGCCGTCCACGATGCCGTCGAACTCCTGGCGGCGGCGCAGGAACAGCACCACGATGAACGCCGCCTTCGCGGCCTCCTCGGTGATCGGCGCGCCGATGACGGCGGCGAACGTGGCGCCGTCGCCGTTGAGCAGCTCGCCGAGCACGTGCGCGGTCTGGTTGAACACCAGGGACGTGATGGTCGCGCCGCACGCGCCCCACGCGAAGGCCAGCAGCAGGATCTTCGCCGGTTCCGGCTCCCACCGGTCGACCCACAGGTAGGCGCCGATCACCGCGAGGACGGGCGCCAGGGCGGCCAGCGCGCCGACCAGGATGGGCAGCAGACCGATCCGGGTCGTGCCGAGGCCGAGGAGCACCAGCCCGCACACGCCCAGCGCGATCAGGCCCACGACCGGGAGCAGGACGGTCCAGCGGTGCTGGTCGACGCGCTTGCGGGCGGGAGTGGTCACGGGGAGCAACCTTAAAGGGACACTTGACTGATGGTGGAGTCGGAAGCCCTGTGGCGCGAGGCGCTGTACGGGCCGTCGGGGTTCTTCACCCGTGGCGAGGTGCCCGCCGACCACTTCCGGACCGCGCCCCTGGTGGGACCTGAGCTGGCCGAAGCCCTGCTCGTGCTGCTCGATCGGGTGGACTTCGCGCTGGGCCGGCCGGACCGGCTCGACTTCGTCGACGTCGGCGCGGGCGGCGGCGAGCTGTCGGCGACGGTGCGGTCACTGGCTTCGGGGTCGCTGGCGGCCCGGCTGGTGGTGACGGCGGTGGACCTCGGGCCCGCCCGGTCGCTGCCCGGCGTGCGGTGGACGTCGGCGCTGCCGTCCTCGGTGTGCGGGTTGCTGGTCGGGCACGAGTGGCTGGACGCGGTGCCGTGCCCGCTGGTGACGGGACCGGCGTCGCACCCGTGGCTGGACCGGTGGTGGCCGGTGCGGCCGGGCGACCGGGCGGAGGTCGGGGCGCCCCGGGACGCGGCGTGGGCGGACGCGGTGTCG
>NZ_JBHTLK010000109.1:0-22175 GCF_042678885.1 Saccharothrix hoggarensis | reverse complement strand
GCGGACAGCGGGCCGACCGCGCGGACCAGCTCGGCGGGCAGCCCGACGACCGCGCGCAGCCCGTCGCCCTGCTCGCGCAGCGACACGTCGATGCCGTGCCGCCCGGCGAGCCGGCCGACCACGTACAGGCCCAGCTGGCGGGACACCGGCAGCTCGCCCGAGTCCTCCGACGCGGCCAGCGTGATCCGGCGGTTGGCCTGCGCCAGGTCCTCCTCCGACATGCCGACGCCGAGGTCGACCACGTCGATCAGCACGCCGCCGCCGGGGCGCGGCCGGCCGCCGACGACGACCTGGGTGCGCGGCGGCGAGAACGTGGTCGCGTTGTCCAGCAGCTCGGCGACCAGGCGGACCAGGTCGCCCGCCGCGTAGCCGACGACCTCGACCGCCGGGGTGGTCTGCACGACGACCCGCTGGTACTGCTCGATCTCGGACGCGGCGGCGCGCAGCACGTCGCCCAGCGGCACGGGGCGGGTGAAGCGGCGGGCCACGTCGCTGCCGGAGAGCACCATCAGGTTCTCGTTGTTGCGGCGCATCCGGGTGGCGAGGTTGTCCAGCTTGAACAGGTTCGCCAGCTGCTCGGGGTTCTCCTCCTGCCGCTCCAGCTCCTCCATGAGCTTGAGCTGCCGCTCCACCAGGCCCTGGCTGCGGCGGGACAGGTTGATGAACGCGTTGCGCATGCCGGTGCGCAGGTCGGCCTGCTCGGCCGCGGAGCTGACGGCCTGCCGGTGCACGGCGTCGAACGCGCGCGCCACCTGGCCCAGCTCTTCCTTGGTGTGCACGGGAACGGGCTCCACGGTCACGTCGTGCGCGGCGTTCTCCCGCA
The DNA here is from genome assembly GCF_042678885.1 of Saccharothrix hoggarensis. Taxonomy (GTDB): domain Bacteria; phylum Actinomycetota; class Actinomycetes; order Mycobacteriales; family Pseudonocardiaceae; genus Actinosynnema; species Actinosynnema hoggarensis. Next base: position 21,352 of record NZ_JBHTLK010000109.1, on the reverse strand, counting down.
GCTGCGCCACCAGGGTCGGCAAGCGGTGCTCGGCGACGTCGAGGGCGGCGGTGCGCAGGGCGCGCAGCGACCGCAGCAGGTAGCTGCCGACGACGTAGCCGACGGCGGCGGCGGCGAACAGCGACGCCAGCAGGATCACGGCCGCCGCGCCCGCCCGGTCGCTGGTGGTGTCCTGCAACCGCGCCGCGGACGCGGACAGCTGGTTCTCCAGCGACCGCAGCACGACGCCGATCTGCTTGCTGGTGGCCTCGGAGCCGCTGTTCCACGCGTCGGCCTGGACCAGGGACCGGACCGCGCCCGCGTTGGTGCGGATCTGCTGGAACAGGCTGTTGCGGAGGTCGACCTCCTGGCCCGCGACGGTGCTGCGGTAGTCGGCCTGCTGCTGCGGCGTGGCGACGGCGGAGAAGTCGGCCAGCTTGTCCTGCTGGCGGGTGTACGACTGCTCCAGCGCGGTGTCCTCGCTCTCCAGCAGCCTGCCGCGGCTGATGCCGGCGAGGACGGTGGCGTGCTGCCACGACACCTGCTCCCCCGCCATGGCGAGGTTGTGCAGCGCGGTGGCGGTGCCGGACAGCGCCGGGTCGCCGAAGTCGCCGACCATCGCCAGGTCGAAGTCCATCAGGGCGCGCAGCACGACGGTGTAGCCGCCGATGCCGCCCTCCAGGTCGACGCTGCCGGACAGCACGCGCTCGCGCAGCTGCGGCAGGCCGTCGAGCTGGACGATCACGTCGCGGAACCGGGCGTTGGCGACCTCGCCGAGCGTCGTGGTGCGCTCCATCAGGTTCCGCACGCCGGCGGCCGCCGTGTCGGTGCCGCGGACCAGGTTCTGGAACTCGGCCGGCGGCAGGCCGGCCCCCTCGGGGCGCTGCGCCGCCTTCGCGCGCTCGGCCTGCACGCTCGCGATCAGCGGGTCGAGGCCGGCGCGCAGCGTCACGAGCCGCTGCATCGAGGCGTAGTTGTCCGCGCTCTTGACGTACCCGCGGATCTGCACCACGCCCGCGCCGACGGCCACGAGGACCGGCACCGCGAGCACGGCGGCGAGCTTGACCGGAAGGCGCCAATTCCGCCAGTCCGCGACGGCGCTCCACCACTGCACGCGCCCGTTGTTGTCGCCAGTCACCAGACAAGCCCCGGAAAGTCCGTAGTTGTTTCGAGTTGTACGACGCCGACGCTTAATGACGACAGGCGGCGGATGCTGCTGCGCGATAGTAGGTGGTGGACAGGCGTGGGACAACGACCTTGCGGTCGGTCCTCATCCGATCGGCGCAGCGTGACGATCGAAACAGTTTCAGATCCCAATCGAGACGTCACGCCGGCGCGCGGTTGATCAGCACGGACGACGTACCGCCGGACACACCGTTGACTGGTGGCCAAGCGCGGTTACGCTGGGCGCTCGCCGCCGGCCCGCGCATCCGCGTGCGTGGCGCGGCAAATCCCCGTGGAGGATTGATGACGAAGGCGATCCTGCCTCCGACGGATTCGAGGTCCGCCGCCCGCGGCGGGCGTGGCTTCGCCACTTTCGACGATCCGGGGTCACCCCTGTTGATCGACGATGCGGGCGATCCCGACTTCGTCGCGCTCCAGGCGAGCGCGGATTTCCGCGAGCTGCGCCGGCGGATCACGATCTTCGTGGTGCCCGCCACGTGCGGGTTCCTGCTGTGGTACCTGGGATACGTCGCGCTGTCGGCGTACGCGCCCGACTTCATGGGCACGCCGGTGGTCGGGGTGCTCAACATCGGGCTGCTGTTCGGGCTGCTCCAGTTCGTCACCACGATCGCGCTGACGCTTGGCTACGCGCGCTACGCGCGGCGCAAGCTCGACCCCCAGGTCGACGCGGTCCGCTCGCTCACCGCGGAGGACCAGGACTGATGGGCGGCAACACCGCGATCAACCTCGGCGTCTTCGGCGTCTTCGTGTTGATCACCCTCTACATCGTGTACCGCGCGGGCAGCCGCAACGCCACCGCGTCCGACTACTACGCGGCGGGCAGCAGCTTCAGCGGACCGCAGAACGGCATCGCGCTGTCGGGCGACTTCCTGTCGGCCGCGTCGTTCCTCGGCATCTCCGGCAGCATCGCGGTCAACGGCTACGACGGCTTCCTGTACTCCATCGGCTGGGTGGTGTCCTGGCTGCTCGGCCTGATGATCATCTCGGAGCGGCTGCGCAACACCGGCCGGTTCACGCTCGGCGACGTGCTGGCGTTCCGGATGCGGCAGCGGCCCGTGCGCGCGGCGGCCGCCAACGTCACCCTGGTGATCTCGCTGTTCTACATGATCGCGCAGATGGCGGGCGCGGGCGCGCTGATGGCGCTGCTGCTGGACGTGCACAGCAAGGCCGGCCAGGCCGTGATCATCGCCGTGGTGGGCATCGTCATGGTGCTGTACGTGCTGATGGGCGGCATGAAGGGCACCACGTGGGTGCAGATCATCAAGGCCGTCTTCCTGATCATGTGCGTGACCCTGCTGACGGTGTTCCTGCTGGGCAAGTTCGGCTTCAGCCTGTCCGCGATCCTGGAGACGGCGTCGCGGAACACGCCGCTCGGGCCGGAGGTGCTGGAGCCGGGCGTCCGGTACGGCGGCACGCCGACGAGCCGGCTCGACTTCCTGTCGCTGGCGCTGGCCCTGGTGCTCGGCACGGCCTCGCTGCCGCACGTGCTGATGCGGTTCTACACCGTGCCGAACGCCCGCGAGGCGCGGCGCTCGGTGGTGTGGGCGACGTGGATGATGGCGACGTTCTACCTGTGCACGCTGGTCATCGGGTTCGGCGCGCTGGCGCTGGTCGGCGCCAAGGACATCACGTCGGCGCCGGGCGGCGAGAACTCCGCCGCGCCGCTGCTGGCGTACGAGGTGGGCGGCGCGGTGCTGCTCGGCGTGGTGAGCGCGGTGGCGTTCGCGACGATCCTGGCCGTGGTGGCCGGTCTGACGCTGACGGCGTCGGCGTCGTTCGCGCACGACGTGTACGCCAACGTGATCAAGCGCGGTCAGGCCGACCCGCGGTCCGAGGTGAAGGTCGCGCGGCTCACGGCGGTCGCCGTCGGGCTGCTGGCGATCGCGGGCGGCATCGCGGCCAACGGGCAGAACGTGGCGTTCCTGGTGGCACTGGCGTTCGCGCTGGCGGCGTCGGCGAACCTCTCCACGATCATCTACACGATGTTCTGGAAGCGGTTCAACACGCCGGGGACGCTGTGGGCGATCTACGGCGGGCTCGGGTCGTGCATCGTCCTGCTCGCCTTCTCCCCCGCCGTGTCGGGCGCCAAGTCCTCGATCTTCCCGGACGTGGACTTCGCCTGGTTCCCGCTCAGCAACCCCGGTCTGGTGTCGATCCCGTTCTCGTTCCTGTGCGGCTACCTGGGCACGGTGCTGAGCAAGGAGAAGCCGGACCCGGTCAAGCAGGCCGAGATGGAGGTCCGCTCGCTGACCGGCATCGGGTCCGGTCTGAGGTGAACCGCTGACCTGACAACGCGGAACGCCGGGGTGCTCGCGCACTCCGGCGTTCGGCGTTGTTCGGGGTGTTCGACGTTGTTCCGCGTGTTCCGGGTTGTTCAGCGTTGTTCGGCGCGTTCCGGTGGGGCCGCGGACTACCGGTGGGCCAGGGCCGCCCGCACCGCCGAGGCGAACCGGTGGGGCGCGGCGGCGTCGGTCTGGCGGAAGCCCAGCGACGGCTCGACCAGCTCCAGCTCCAGCAGCAGCGGCGAGCCGTCGTCGCCCGGCACGAGGTCGACCCGCGCGTACAGGAACTCGTCGCGGCGCAGGCCGGTCAGCTCCGCGGCGGCGTCCACGACGTCCTCGGCGACGCGGCGCTGCGCGGGCGACGGCGACGCGCCGGACAGGCGTTCCACGACGTACAGGCCGGACTCGTCGTAGTGGGCGTCCGGCGTGAGCATGGCGCCCTTGGTGAACGCGTGCGAGAACCGCCCGCCGAGGAACACCACCGCCGTCTCGCCCGCCGAGTCCACAGTGGACTGGTACGGCTGCACGAGCGCGGGCCCGCCGAGCGCGTCGAGGTGCGCGGCGGCGGTCGCGTGGTCTCCCGCGGCGACGCGCAACGCGCCCCGGGACCCGGCGCCGACGGTCGGCTTCACCACGAACTCGCCGTCCGGCCAGTCCGCGAAGCCGGGCTCCGCCACCGCCGTCGGCACGACGGGCACGCCGACGTCGGCGAGCTCGACCAGGTACGTCTTGTCGGTGTTCCACCGGACCACCGACGCCGGGTTCACCAGCCGCGGCTCCCCCTCGCACCACGCCAGGAACTCGGCGAGGCGCTCGGGGTAGTCCCAGGTGGACCGCAGCACGACGAGGTCGCCGTCGACCGGCGTGCCCCACTCCGCCCAGGACGCGTGCACGCCGACGTCGGCGAGGGCGTCGACCAGCGCGTCGTCGTCGCCGTCACCGGCGGGCAGCGCCGCGCAGGTGGCGAAGACGACCTTCACCTGCCGGCCATCCTGCGGCGGTGCGCCGGGCCGATCTTCACCGCGGCCGTCGTCTCCCGGTCCCACTCGTGGGCCTCCAGGTCCGGGACGGCCGCGATCAGCGCCTCCGCCGACGCGGCGTCCGGCAGCACCACGTCGCCCATCGCGCCGTCGTCGCCGACCAGCACGACCCGCGCGCCGGCCCGCCCGACGTTCTCCACGACGGCACGGGCCGGCTTGCCGTGCGCGGCCACGAACGCCGTCGCCGTCTTCACCGCGCGACCGATCTTCTTGTCGTCTGCCACGCCCGCCAGACTAGAACCTGCCGGTAACTTCCGCGCACGTGACCGGCACGTGACCGCTCTCACGGCCCGCGGTCAGGCCGCCGCCCACACCGACTCGTAGGCGTCGACCAGCCACTTGTCGGCTCGCGCGTGGTCCGGGCGCTCGGGCAGGTGGGAGCTGGTGATCAGCTCCTCCAGCCGTGCCTCGAGCGACTCGGCCGCGTCCAGCGCCTCCTGCCGCGTGTGCCGCCCCTGGCGCAGGTCGCGGATCCACGTCAGCCACGGCTCGGGCATCGGCAGCGTGATCCGGCCGGTCTCCAGCAGCTCGACGCCCTGCACGCCCAGCCGCACCATGTGCGAGGCGAACTTCGTGTCGAAGCCGTGCCGCGCCACCAGCTCGGGCCGGTTGACCCGCCGCGCGACCGTGCCGTCCACCATGCGCCGGCGCTGGCTGTGCAGGTAGCCGACGAACCGCCGCCCGGCCAGCCGCGACACGATCATGTCCGCGTTGTCGCGCAGGTCGCGCCCCAGGTCGGTGATCGTGACGACCTCGTGGTCGGGCGCGAACAGCGGCAGCAGCACGGTCGGGTTGCCCTGCAACGCCAGGCGCAGCCACTTGCGCAACGAGTACACGACGAGGTCGAGGTCACCGGGGCCGGACGGGGTGTTCCGCACGCCCGTGCGCTCCTCGGCGGTGCGGTGGATGTACTGCTCGAAGCGGCGCAGCCCGATGACGAACTCCGGCGGTTCGACGCACACGCCCATCTCGTCGCGGTCGTCGGTGCCGTCGATGGCGGTGCCGTGCAGGCCCGAGCCCACCTGGGTGCGCAGGATCGTGGCCCGCCGGGCGATCTCGGCGAATTCGGGGCTGTCGTGGTTCACGGCGATTCCTCTCGGCTGACGCCGAAAAGGTAAAGCGTCAACGGGCAATTGCCCACCGGATTTGTGCCGGCGCGCGCTCGCCGGCAGCGGGTAGCTTCCGTGGTCGTGACCGACCCCACGAACCTCACCCACCAGGTCGAACAGTTCCTCGCGTGGCACTTCGACCACCGACCGGGCACGGCCGCGATGCTCGGCTCCCTCGCCCACGACCACACCCTCGGCGACTTCAGCGCGTCGGCGTTCACCGAGTACGAGCGCGCCGCGGGCGCGTGGCTCGACCGCTTCACCGCGATCGAGACCGCCGACCTCCAGGCGTCGGTGGACCGGGACCTGGTCGTCGCCGTGCTGCGCGGGGTTCGGGCCTCGGCCACGTGGCCCGCCTGGCGGCGCGACCCGTCGGTGTACACCGCCGCGGTGCTGTACCCGTTGTTCAGCGCGTTCCTCAACCGGCTGCGGCCGGAGCCGGAGCTGGTCGCGACGGTGGTGAAGCGGCTGGCCGAGGTGCCGTCGGTGCTGGCCGCGTGCCGCGCCAACCTCGACCCGGCGCTGGCCGCGCCGAAGATCGTGCGACGGGCCGCCGACCAGGCCCGCACGGGCCGGGCGTTCCTCACCGCCACCCTGCCCGCCGAGGTGTCCGACCCGGCGCTGCGCGCGGAGGTGGCCGAGGCCGCGGAACCGGCCGCGAAGGCGTTCGACGAGCTGGCCGTGTTCCTGGACGAGTTCGCGGAGCGCGCCGCCGGCGACTGGCGGATGGGCGAGCGGCTGTACTCGGCGCTGCTGCGGGAGCAGGAAGTCCTCGGCTACGGCGCGGAGGAGCTGCACCGGCGCGGGCAGGCGGCCTACGCCGAGCTGGACGCGGAGATGCGCGAGCTGGCCGGTTCCGCCGACTGGCACGCGGTGATGGCCGGGTTCCAGGACGACCACCCGCCGACGCCGGAGGCGATGCGCGCCGAGTACGAGGCGGAGACGCGGCGGGCGCGGGCGTTCCTGGCGGAGCACGGCCTGGTGACGTTCGCCGAGGGCGAGGAGTGCCGGGTGGTGCCGTCGCCGACGTTCCAGCGCCCGGTCCTGTCGGTGGCGTCGTACATGGCGCCGCCGCCGTTGACGGACCAGCGGACGGGCCACTTCTTCGTGCCGTTCCCGCCGGACGGGTTCACCGCCGAGCAGACCGCCCAGCGGCTGCGCACGAACTCCCGCGCCCAGCTGGCCACGATCGCCGTCCACGAGGCGTACCCCGGCCACCACTGGCACCTGTCGTGGCTGGCCGCGCAGGACCGCCCGGTGCGCAAGGTGTTCCGCACGCCGTACTTCTCCGAGGGCTGGGCGCTGTACGCGGAGAAGCTGCTGCGGGAGCAGGGCTACTTCACCGCCGAGGTCGTCGGCGACGCGGCCAAGGCGCGCGCGCAGGAGCTGGCGCACGTCGAGGCGCGGCTGTTCCGCGCGGCGCGGATGATCGTGGACACCGCGCTGCACTGCGGCGACATGAGCGTCGCGGAGGCCGAGGAGTTCATGACCACCAAGGCGTCCCTGACGCCGGGCACGGCGGCCGGCGAGGTCAGCCGGTACTGCGCGTGGCCGACGCAGGCGCCGTCGTACCTGACCGGCGCGCTGGAGATCGAGCGCATCCGGTCCGAGCACACCGGGTCGCTCCGGGACTTCCACGACACCATCGCCGGTGCGGGCGCGCTGCCGCTCGGCCTGGCGCGGCGGGTCGTTCTCGGCAGGTGAGAACGCGGGCGCGGCGGCCGGACCGCGGAACAGGACGGCCGCCGCGGCGGTTGGCGTACTGACGTACGACCATCTCAAGAGGACGTACGGACATCGCTACAGGAGGACGACGACATGCCCAAGGCAGTGGTGGTGCGCACGACCGGCGGCCCGGAGGCGCTGGAGTTCACCGACGTCGAGGCGAAGTCGCCCGGCGCCGGCGAACTGCTGGTGGACGTGGCCGCGGCCGGGGTGAACTTCATCGACTGCTACCACCGCGAGGGCCGCTACCCGCTGCCCCTGCCGTTCGGGCCGGGGCTGGAGGGCACCGGCCGGGTGAGCGCGGTCGGCCCGGACGTGACGGGGTTCGCGGTGGGCGACCGGGTGGCGTGGGCGCAGTCGATCGGCAGCTACGCCGAGCAGGCCGTGGTGACGGCGCGGGACGCGGTGCCGGTGCCGGACGGCGTGGACGACGAGACGGCGGGCGCGTTGCTGCTGCAGGGCCTCACCGCGCACTACCTGATCGCGTCGACGTACCCGGTGCGGGAGGGCGACACGGTGCTCGTCCACGCCGCCGCCGGCGGTGTGGGGCTGCTGCTCGTGCAGCTGGCGAAGGCACGCGGGGCGCGGGTGATCGGCACGGTGTCCACCGCGGCGAAGGAGGAGCTGGCCCGTGCGGCGGGCGCCGACGAGGTGATCCGGTACGACCTGGTGGACTTCGCGCCCGAGGTGCGGGAGCTGACCGGCGGCGAGGGCGTCGCGGCCGTGTACGACGGCGTGGGCGCGACGACGTTCGACGGGAGCCTGGCCAGCCTGCGGCCGCGCGGTGTGCTGGCGCTGTTCGGCGGGTCGAGCGGCCCGGTGCCGCCGGTGGACCCGATGCGGCTCAACCACGCCGGCTCGGTGTTCCTGACCCGGCCGTCGCTGGGCGCGCACGTCGCCACGCGCGAGGAGCTGGAGTGGCGGGCGGGCGAGCTGTTCGCGGCCGTGGCGGACGGGTCGCTGACCGTGCGGGTCGGCGGGCGCTACCCGCTGGCCGAGGCGCGGCGGGCGCACGAGGACCTGGAAGGCCGCCGCACGACCGGCAAGCTGCTGCTCATCCCCTGAACGACGTCCCTGAACGACGTCCCTGAACGGCACCCGCTGAACGACCTCTCGTGAGCCCCGGTGAGACCGCGGTCCGGACAGGGGGAAGGGCGGTCCCGGCGCGGGACCGCCCTTCGCGGGTGGAGAGGGGAGGCGCGGGGTCAGCCCTCGACCTTGACCGCGTCGACCACGAAGATCAGCGTCTCGCCGGGCTGGATCGCGCCCTGACCGTTCGGGTAACCCTTGTCCGACGGCACGACGAGCAGCCGCCGGCCGCCCTCCTTCAGACCGATCAGGCCCTCGTTCCAGCCCTGGATCACGCTGGCCTGGCCGATGTTCTTCAGCTCGAACGGCTGGCCGCGGTCCCAGGACGCCTCACGGGTCTGCTGGTCGCGGAACGTCGCCAGCACGTAGTGGAGCTGGGCGGTGGAGCCCGACTTGATCTCGGGGCCGGTGCCCGGGGTGAGGTCCTTGACGACCAAGCCGTCCTGCGGCGTGCAGCCGGTCGGGACGGTGATCGCCGGCTTCTCCCCCGCCGCGCCCGTCACCTGGTACTGCTCCGGCGCGCACGGCGGACCGCTCGGCTCGGGCAGCTCGGCCTGGGTCGGCTGCTGCTCCTCCGGCTGGGCGGCGGTCGCGGTCGGGGTGTTGGTGAGGGTGGACGGCCGGTCGCTAGCGGTGCACGCGGTCAGCGCCAGACCGGCGGACAACAGGGACACGAGGGCCAGGGCCGTACGGCCGACAGTACGCATGGTTGCCGAGCTTAGGGTTCAGCCCCGCGCGCCCTGCCGCAGGCCCCACCAGCAGGCCCAACGGCGATCACCGTGCGCTGTCTTCGATCTTCAAAACTATCCGCAAATGTGCCACTAATTACCGCTTCCGCCATTGCGTACTCGCGCGTACAGTGACTCCGCGCACTTGATCGGATACCTACAGCATTCGTCCGATCGAGTGCCCACCAAGGAGGTGACCCCGTGTCCGCGGAGCCGGATGGCGTCCGCAGCAACCTGTTACAGGAATTGTTCTGGACCAGGACCGGGCTGCTACTGCTGACCCTGGTCGTCACTTCCGGCGGCTGCCTGGCCATTTCCAGCACAATGGATCAAGGTGCCGCCCGCGCGTTCCTGACGGCGGCGGGCACCGGCACGTTGATCTCGGCCGTGGTCGGGTTCTGGCAGACCGTGATCACCAGTTCCGCCGCGCACCGGGCGCTCGTCACCCCGGTCGTGGAGGAGAGCCGCAAGGCGTTGCGCGACCTCACCGCCGAGTACCGGGCGCTCGACCGCGAGTTCTTCCCCAGCCACGTGTTCGAGCCGACCGCCAAGCCGGACCCGGCGTTCAACCAGGTCATGATGCAGGACCTCGAACGCACCCGGCTGTACGTGTTCCGCGGCTTCGCGGGGCGGTACGCGGCCTGCCGGCTGCTGCTGTCCCAGTCGGAGTGCGAGCTCAAGGCCGTCCTGGCCGACCCGCGGGACGGTGACGCGATCAGCGGGCGGGCCCGGTACCTGCTGCGCAACGAAGGCGCGGACGGCGACTACGACTCGATCGTGGCGAAGCTGCGCGAGCAGATCTCCATCGGGCTGGTGGGCCTGTTCCTGGCCCGCGGCCGCTGCTCGCGGATCGACCTGACGATCGTGTCCGACCCGCCGCTCGACCGGTTGGAGCTGTTCGACGACAGCGTGTGGCTCACCCTCTACAGCAACACCAGCGCGGGCGTGATCCGCCTGTACCCGCGCACGGTGCGGTTCTCCGAGGGCTCGTTCATCTACGGGATGGAACGCGCCGAGTTCCTGCGCATCAGCAATTCCAAGGCAGGGCTCCACGTCGTCATCACACCGGGCACCAGCCGGGCGGATTTCCTCGCCCTGTTCGAGAAGATCACCGGGACCGCGCTCACCGAGGACGGGTTCCGGTCGCTGGAGGAGAAGTTCCACCGATTCCGGAGAGAATTCTCCGCCTCCGCTCAGTTGGGGAGCTGATAAGTCGTGCTGACCGAGTCCACCGGGTTCTCCGCGCTCGCGGAACTCGCCACGCTGATCACCGTGGCCGACCCCCCTGTCGTCGACCACTGGGACCACGTCGAGAGGCGGTTCCGGGAGTGGGCGGGCCGACCCGGCCTGCGGGAGAGGCTGCGCGGGCACCTGCGCTCCCTCTCGCCGCGGGAGGAGATGCGCCTGGCGGCGAGATCCCGCGAGACGACGACCCACTTCGCGTGGTGCCTGCGCGACGAGCCGGCCGAGCCGTTCACGTTCTGGCTGCACGAGTACAAGCCGCAGCGCGACTGGCGCGCGGGGTACGCCGACTCGATCCACAACCACCGCTACCACTTCTGCACCATCATCCTGTCGGGCTCCTACCTGCACGAACGCTTCACGGCGGACGTGGCGGACGACGGTCGGGCGATCCTGTCCACCGCCCTGCTGCGCAGCGCCGAGGCCCGCGAGGGCGCCTCGGGGACGATGCTGGCGCACGAGTTCCACCGCATCCCGAAGGCGGCGGACGACACCATGACGTTCCTGGTGAAGTCCCGCGCGGTCCGCCCGTGGAGCCTGAGCTACGACCCCGACACCCGGACCAGCCACCGGCACGTGCCGGTCGAGGCGAGGTTGGAGGTCCTGACGAACAACCTCTGACGAGCGCCAACGATCACGGCGCGCGCCTACCATCGGCCCACCCGGAACGGGAGGGTCCAATGAGTACTGTCACGCGCGCCGTCACGGCGCAGGCGATCTCCGAGGTGGAGCGCGAGGTGGGGCGGCTGTGCCGCGACCTGGCCGCGCGGCTCCAGTTCCACGGCTGGCACCACGTCAGCTTCGTGCGAGACAAGGCGGTCCACTTCGCCCGGCGGAACGGCTCCGACGTGCCGCTGGTCGAGGTGGCCGCGCTGGTCCACGACGTCAACTACATGGTCCGGCGCAACTCGCTGCCCGTCGACGGCCGGTGGCTGCGGCTGGACATCCTGGCGCGCGCGGGCGTGCCGGACGACGTCGCGGCGCGGGTGGACGAGGTCGTGGAGGAGGCCGAGATGCGCACCCGGCACCGCGACATCTCGCGGGAGGCGCAGGCCCTGTCCGACGCGGACACCCTGTTCAAGGCGCTGCCGGTGACGCCGGTGGTGCTCGCGCCCAAGTACCTCGCGGAGAACGGGATCACGCTGCGCGAGCTGGCGCACAAGATCGTCGGCGAGCAGCGCGACAAGCACGACGCGGGCTACTACTTCTACGACCCGGAGGCGGCGGCCACGTACTCGCGGTGGGCCACGGCGAACCTGGAGCTGTGGTCGTGCATCGTGGAGTCGCTGGACGACCCGACGGTGAACGAACTGCTGTCCGCGGTGTCCTAGGCCGGCTTCTCCCAGACGACCAGGTCGAACTTGACCCAGCGGTAGGAATCGACGTCCACCACGACGAAGCCCGCCCAGCGGCCCTCCGTCGTCTTCACGCAGAAGGACGCCCCCTCGCCCACCATGTCGCTGTTGATGTAGTCGTCCACGGCCGTGGCGGCCGCGCACTCCTGGTGAGTGGGCGGCGCCTCGGCGAGCTTCTCCTTGACCAGGACGATGGACGCGGCGCGCAACCCGCCCTCGTACTTCAGGTCGGTCCGCTGCGACGTCTTGGCGGCGACACCGCCGTTCTCCTCGGTGGTCGAGTCCAGGTCGATGGTGTACTCGTAGTTGAGGGTCACCTCGCCGGCGCGGAGCCGGCCCGCGGCGGGCGGGGCTTGGACGGTGGTGGACGTCGGGGCCGCGGCGGGGGTGGTGGTCGAGGGGTCGGTCTCGGCCTGTGCCGCGACGGTCGGCGTGGTGGTGGTCGTCGTCGTTGCCCCGGGCTGGGCGGTGCCCGGGGTGGGGCGCAGTTCCAGGCCCCCGAGCAGGCCCGCCGTCGCCGCACCCACCACGGTCAGCAACACCGGGACCACGAAGTGCTTGGTCAGGTGCTGCTGAGGGCGACTGCCCCAGCGGTACAGCAGCCAGACACCCACCAGGGTGACGACACCGGCGGCGACCAGGGACAACGGCACCTGGTCCTTGATCCCGCCCACCACGGACAACAGCAACGCGGCCACGCCGGCCATCCCGCCGAAGACCTGCCAGCGGTCGACCGTCGCCTTGTCGAAGGACCCCCGGTCGGGCGGTGTCCCATCCCCCTGCACGGACATGTGATCAGGCTAGCTATCCGCAAATATGCGGAAAGTGCATCAAGCTCAGAACGGCCAGCCGAGCACCGGCAGCCCGACCACGGCGTCCACGGCGAGGCCGCAGAAGACGAGCATCAGGTACAGGTTCGACAGGTGGAAGAACTTCATGGTGTTCGTCGAACCGCCGCGGCGCACGACCCCGTGCAGCCGGTGGGCGAACACCGCGAACCAGATGCCGGACGCCGCCGCCACCGCGACGTAGATCCACGACGTCACCGGCGCGAGCAGCAGGGTGCACACCACCGTGATCCACGAGTAGATGACGATCTGCCGCGTGACCTGCTGGGCGGTCGCCACCACCGGCAGCATCGGCACGCCGGCCCGCGCGTAGTCCTCCTTGAACTTCATCGCGAGCGCCCACGTGTGCGGCGGCGTCCAGAAGAAGATCACGCCGAACATCACCAGGGCGGGCCACGCCACCGTGCCGGTCACCGACGACCAGCCGATGATCACCGGCATGCAGCCGGCCATGCCGCCCCAGATGATGTTCTGCGAGGTCCGGCGCTTGAGGACCAGGGTGTAGACGAAGATGTAGAACAGGATCGTGGCCACCGCGAACACGGCCGAGATCAGGTTCGTGGTCAGCCACAGGAACCCGAACGACACCACGCCGAGGACGATGCCGAAGATCAGCGCGTTGCGCGGCGGGATGGAGTCCTTCGCCAGCGGCCGGGCGCTGGTGCGCTTCATGACCGAGTCGATGTCGGCGTCGACGTAGCAGTTCAGCGCGTTCGCCGAGCCCGCCGCCAGGGTGCCGCCCGCCAGCGTGCACGCGATCAGCCACAGCGGCGGCAGGCCGCGGGCGGCCAGCAGCATCGCCGGGATGGTGGTGATCAGCAGCAGCTCGATCACCCGGGGCTTGGTCAGCGCGACGTACGCGCCGACGACCTGTCGGGGCGACCGCGCCGGAGCCTCGGTGACGGCACTCATCGCGTCGCGCTCCTCGTCAGGTCAGGGGTGTGCGCAGATCGTAGCCGCGGCGTGTCCGAGCAGCCCGTTCGGGTACTCCCTGAACGCACCGAGGACACCTGTGCGTACACCCACAGAGCGCAGGTGGCACGAGTCTCCCTTCGTCGGACTAGGCTGGTCGGCGGACCTTGGGAGCCGCGGATCGGGCCTGACGGGATCGATTAAGTTCACCGCCGGCCGTCACAACCGCCGCCTAGTGAGTTTGGAGCTGGAAGTCAGTGTCCGTCACCGATGACATCGCCCGGTTGACCGAAGCCCACCTGCCCGAAGACTGGACCGACCTCGACCGGCGGGCGGTCGACACCGCGCGCGTGCTGGCCGCGGACGCCGTGCAGAAGGTCGGCAACGGCCACCCCGGCACCGCGATGAGCCTCGCGCCGCTGGCCTACACGCTGTTCCAGCGCGTGATGCGCCACGACCCGGCCGACGCCGACTGGATCGGCCGCGACCGGTTCGTGCTCAGCGCGGGCCACTCGAGCCTCACCCTCTACGTCCAGCTGTTCCTCAACGGCTACGGCCTGGAGCTGGACGACCTCAAGGCGCTGCGCACGTGGGGTTCCCAGACCCCCGGCCACCCGGAGCACCGGCACACCCGGGGCGTCGAGATCACCACCGGCCCGCTGGGCCAGGGCCTCGCCTCCGCGGTCGGCATGGCGATGGGCGCGCGCCGCGAGCGCGGCCTGTTCGACCCGGACGCCCCGCTCGGCGAGAGCCCGTTCGACCACCACATCTTCGTGATCGCCTCCGACGGCGACATCGAGGAGGGCGTGACGTCCGAGGCGTCGTCCCTGGCGGGCACCCAGAAGCTGGGCAACCTGACCGTCATCTACGACGACAACAAGATCTCGATCGAGGACGACACCACGATCGCCCTGTCCGAGGACACCGCGAAGCGGTACGAGGCCTACGGCTGGCACGTGCAGGTCGTCGAGGGCGGCGAGAACGTCCAGGGCATCATCGAGGCCCTGGAGAACGCCAAGGCGGAGACCGAGCGCCCGTCGTTCATCCTGCTGCGCACGATCATCGGCTTCCCCGCGCCGAACAAGCAGAACACCGGCGCGGCGCACGGCGCGGCCCTGGGCGCGGACGAGGTCGCCGAGGTCAAGCGCATCCTCGGCTTCGACCCGGAGCAGACGTTCGAGGTCTCCGACGAGGTGCTGGAGCACACCCGCTCGGTGATCAAGCGCGGCGAGGCCGCCAAGTCCGAGTGGCAGAAGTCGTTCGACGCGTGGGCGCAGGCCAACCCGGAGCGCAAGGCGCTGCTGGACCGCCTGATCGGCCGCGGCCTGCCCGAGGGCTGGGCCGACGCGCTGCCGTCGTGGGAGCCCGACGCCAAGGGCGTCGCCACCCGCAAGGCCTCCGGCGAGGTGCTGAACGCGCTGCGCGACGTGCTGCCGGAGCTGTGGGGCGGCTCGGCCGACCTCGCGGAGTCGAACAACACCACGATGAAGGGCGTCGACTCGTTCGGCCCCGAGTCGATCTCCACGAAGATGTGGAACGCCAACCCGTACGGCCGCACGCTGCACTTCGGCGTCCGCGAGCACGCCATGGGCTCGATCCTCAACGGCATCGCGCTGCACGGCCCGACCCGCCCGTACGGCGGCACGTTCCTCGTGTTCAGCGACTACATGCGCCCGGCGGTCCGCCTGGCGGCGCTGATGAAGTCCGCGGTCACCTACGTGTGGACGCACGACTCCATCGGCCTCGGCGAGGACGGCCCGACGCACCAGCCGATCGAGCACCTGGCCGCGCTGCGCGCGATCCCCGGCCTGACCGTGCTGCGCCCCGGCGACGCGAACGAGACGGCCGCCGCGTGGCGCGCCGTGATCGAGAACCCGACCGGCCCGGCCGGCATCGCCCTGACCCGCCAGAACCTGCCGGTGCTGGAGGGCACCAAGGAGAAGGCGACCGAGGGCGTGGCCCGCGGCGGTTACGTGCTGGAGGGCGACGGCGAGCCGGAGCTGATCCTCATCGCCACCGGCTCGGAGCTCCAGATCGCGGTCGAGGCGCGCAAGGTCTTCGAGGCCGAGGGCGTCGCCGCCCGCGTCGTGTCCATGCCGAGCGTCGAGTGGTTCGACGCGCAGGACGAGGAGTACCGCGAGCGGGTTCTGCCGTCGTCGGTCAAGGCGCGCGTCGTGGTCGAGGCGGGCATCGCCCAGCCGTGGCACCGGTTCGCGGGCGACGCGGGCGAGATCGTCTCCATCGAGCACTTCGGCGCGTCCGCGGACTACCAGACGCTGTTCCGCGAGTTCGGCTTCACCACGGAGAACGTGGTCGCGGCGGCCCGCCGGTCGCTGGCCAAGGTCAAGTGACCCGAGCGCGCGACCGCCGACCCGCACCAGACCTTCTTCAGGGAGTTGACGAGATGAGCACCAATCCGCTGGCCGCGCTCAGCGACGCGGGCGTGTCGATCTGGCTGGACGACCTGTCCCGCGAGCGGCTGAACACCGGCAACCTGGCCGGCCTCATCGCCGACCAGCACGTCGTCGGCGTCACCACCAACCCGACCATCTTCGCCGCCGCGCTGGCCAAGGGCTCGTCGTACGACGAGCAGGTCCGCGAGCTGGCCGCGCGCGGCGCCGACACCGACGCCGCCGTCCGCGAGATCACCACCACGGACGTGCGCAACGCGTGCGACCTGTTCCGCGACATCTACACCGCCACCGACGGCGTGGACGGCCGCGTGTCGATCGAGGTCGACCCGCGCCTGGCCAACGACACCGAGGGCACCATCGCCGAGGCGCTCGACCTGGCCAAGGCGGTCGACCGGCCGAACCTGCTGGTGAAGATCCCGGCCACGGTGGCGGGCCTGCCCGCGATCACCAAGGTGCTCGCCGAGGGCATCAGCGTGAACGTGACGCTGATCTTCTCCGTCGAGCGCTACCGCCACGTGATGGAGGCGTTCGTCGCCGGCCTGGAGCAGGCCAAGGCCAACGGCCACGACCTGCGCACGATCCACTCCGTGGCGTCGTTCTTCGTGTCCCGTGTGGACACCGAGATCGACAAGCGGCTGGACGCGCTGGACACCCCGGCCGCCGCCGGGCTGCGCGGCAAGGCCGCCATCGCCAACGCGGTGCTGGCGTACGCGGCGTACCAGGAGACGTTCGCCGGCGAGCGCTGGGAGGCGCTGGCCGCCGACGGCGCCCGCGCGCAGCGTCCACTGTGGGCGTCCACCGGCGTGAAGGACACGAGGTACTCCGACACCCGGTACGTCGACGAGCTGGTCGTCGCCGGCACGGTCAACACGATGCCGGAGAAGACGCTGCACGCGGTCGCCGATCACGGCAAGATCGTGGGCGACACCGTGACCGGGCAGGCGGCCCAGGCGCAGGAGGTCTTCGACGGGCTGGTCGAGGTCGGCATCGACCTGGACGACGTGTTCGTCGCGCTGGAGACCGAGGGCGTCGACAAGTTCGAGAAGTCGTGGGCCGAGCTGCTGGAGACGGTGACCGGACAGCTGGATCAGGCCAAGGGCTGAGCCCCAGGGCCGGGCCCAGGGTCCGGGCCCGGCCCGGTACCAGGACGAAGTCGAGAGCAGAACAGGACAGACATGACCGAGGTGATCTCCGTGGAGATCGTCCGCACCCCGAACCAGGACCAGGTCGACACCGTCATCGGTGACCTGGTCCGGGACGCGGCGCCCAGCAGGCTCACCGCAGGCGACGCCACGCTGTGGGGCGCGGAGGCGGAACCGGAGGCGTCGATCCGCCTGGCGTGGACGACGCTGCACGAGACGTCCCGCCCGCTCATCCCGGAGATCACCGCGCTGCGCGACGAGCTGCTCGCCGAAGGCGTGGACCGCGTGGTCCTCGCCGGGATGGGCGGCTCGTCGCTCGCGCCCGAGGTGATCACCGGCACGGCGGGCGTGCCGCTGGTCGTGCTCGACACCACCGACCCCGGCCAGGTGGCCGAGGCGCTGGCGGGCGACCTGCGGCGCACCGTCGTGGTGGTGTCGTCGAAGTCCGGCGGCACCGTCGAGACCGACAGCCACCGGCGGATCTTCGAGGCGGCGTTCGCGGCCGAGGGCATCGACGCGGCGTCGCGGATCGTCGTGGTGACCGACCCCGGCTCCCCGCTGGAGGCGGCGTCGCGGGAGGCGGGCTACCGCAAGGTGTTCCTGGCCGACCCGCACGTCGGCGGCCGGTACTCGGCGCTGACCGCGTTCGGCCTGGTGCCGTCGGGGCTGGCGGGCGCGGACGTCGGCACGCTGCTCGACGAGGCGGCCGCCGCCGCGCCGCTGGTGTCGGCGGACTCGCCGGACAACCCGGCGGTCGTGCTGGCCGCCACGTTCGCCGTGGCGCACGCGCACGGCGCCGAGAAGATCGTGTTCGCCGACACCGGCTCCGGCATCTCCGGGTTCGGCGACTGGGCCGAGCAGCTGATCGCCGAGTCGACCGGCAAGAACGGCACGGGCCTGCTGCCCGTGGTGGTCGAGGGTCCGGGCGCGCCCGGTTTCGTGGACGCCCGCTCGGACGCCACGACCGTCGCGATCGGACCGGCCACCGGCTCGTCCTCCCTCGCGGTCGAGGGCACGCTCGGCGCGCAGTTCCTCGTCTGGGAGTACGCGACCGCGCTGGTCAGCCGGGTGCTGGAGATCAACCCGTTCGACCAGCCGGACGTCGAGGCGGCGAAGAAGGCGTCCCGGTCGCTGCTCGACGCGTCGGCCCCGTCGTCCGTCGAGCCGGCCTTCGTGGACGGCCCGATCGAGGTCTACCCGAGCGAGGGCTGGCTGCCGGCGGACGTGAAGACGGTCGCCGAGGCGCTGGTGGCGCTCGTCGCCGCCGCGTCCGAGCACGGCTACCTGTCCGTGCAGGCGTACCTGGACCGGATCGACGACGCGTCGTTCGCCCTGGTTCGCCCGGAGTTGGCGCTGCGTTCACACCTGCAGACCACGTTCGGGTGGGGGCCCCGGTTCCTGCACTCGACCGGCCAGTACCACAAGGGCGGACACCAGAACGGCGTGTTCCTCCAGCTCACCGGGGCGTCGGAGACGCGGCTGGAGGTGCCGGGCCGCCCGTACGACCTCAGCACGTTGCAGCTCGCGCAGGCGCTGGGCGACGGCCAGGTGCTGGCCGAGCGCGGCCGGCCCGTGCTGCGGCTGCACCTGACCGACCGCGTCGCCGGGCTCGCGCAGCTCGTCGAGGCAATCCAGGAGGACGGTTCGTGACCGAGCTCGCGAGGTCGCCACTCACCACAGCACCGTGCGGTCCACTGCCCGACGAGTCCGGCGAGGAGGTCCGATGACCGCGCCCACCAAGCGCAACCCGCTGCGCGACCCGCGGGACAAGCGGATGCCGCGCATCGCCGGGCCGTCCGGCCTGGTCATCTTCGGCGTGACCGGCGACCTGTCGCGCAAGAAGCTCATGCCCGCGATCTACGACCTGGCCAACCGCGGCCTGCTGCCGCCGGGCTTCGCGCTCGTCGGCTTCGCCCGCCGCGACTGGGCCGACCAGGACTTCATGCAGGTCGTGCACGACGCCGTCAAGGAGCACGCGCGCACCCCGTTCCGGCAGGAGGTCTGGGACCAGCTCGCCGAGGGCATCCGGTTCGTGCAGGGCACCTTCGACGACGACATCGCGTTCGACACGCTCGCCACGACGCTCGCCGACCTGGACCGCGACCGCGGCACCGGCGGCAACCACGCGTTCTACCTGTCGGTGCCGCCCAGCGCGTTCACCACGGTCGTCAACCAGCTCAAGCGCGCGGGCCTGGCCACGCCGCCGACCGACAACCCCGGCCAGTGGCGCCGCGTGGTCATCGAGAAGCCGTTCGGCCACGACCTGGCCAGCGCCCGGCAGCTCAACAAGACCGTCAACGACGTCTTCCCCGAGGAGTCGGTGTTCCGCATCGACCACTACCTCGGCAAGGAGACGGTGCAGAACATCCTGGCGCTGCGCTTCGCGAACCAGCTCTACGAGCCCATCTGGAACGCGAACTACGTGGACCACGTGCAGATCACCATGGCCGAGGACATCGGCCTCGGCGGTCGCGCCGGCTACTACGACGGCATCGGCGCGGCCCGCGACGTGATCCAGAACCACCTGCTCCAGCTGCTCGCGCTCACCGCGATGGAGGAGCCGGTGTCGTTCCGGCCGAGCGACCTGCGCGCGGAGAAGGTGAAGGTGCTGTCGGCGACGCGCCCCGTGGGGCCGTTCGACGAGACCACCGCCCGCGGCCAGTACTCCGGCGGCTGGCAGGGCGGGCAGAAGGTGCCCGGCCTGCTGGAGGAGGGCGGGTTCGCCAAGGACTCGACCACCGAGACGTACGCCGCGATCACGTGCGAGATCAACACGCGCCGCTGGGCGGGCGTGCCGTTCTACCTGCGCACCGGCAAGCGGCTCGGCCGCCGCGTCACCGAGGTGGCCGTGGTGTTCAAGCGCGCGCCGCACCTGCCGTTCGACGACACCGCGACCGAGGAGCTGGGGCAGAACGCCCTGGTGGTGCGGGTGCAGCCGGACGAGGGCGTGACCATCCGGTTCGGCTCCAAGGTGCCCGGCAACACCATGGAGGTCCGGGACGTCACGATGGACTTCGGCTACGGCCACGCGTTCACCGAGTCGTCCCCCGAGGCCTACGAGCGGCTGCTGCTGGACGTGCTGCTCGGCGAGCCGTCGCTGTTCCCGAAGAACGACGAGGTCGAGCTGTCCTGGGAGATCCTGGACCCGGTCCTCGCGCACTGGGCCGCCAACGGCGCCCCGGAGAAGTACAAGGCAGGCACCTGGGGGCCGGCGTCGGCGGACGAGATGCTGGCCCGCACCGGCAGGCACTGGAGGCGTCCGTGATCATCGACCTGCCCTCGACCACCACGTCACAGGTCAACAGCAAGCTCGTGCGGCTGCGCGAGGAAGGCGGCGCGGTCACCCTCGGCCGCGTGCTGACGCTGGTCATCGTGACCGACGACGGCACGAAGACCGAGGAGGCCATCGACGCGGCGAACGACGCCAGCCGCGAGCACCCGTGCCGGGTGATCGTGGTCGCCCGGGGCGCCCGCAAGGCCGCGCCCCGGCTGGACGCGCAGATCCGCGTCGGCGGTGACGCGGGCGCGTCCGAGGTCATCGTGCTGCGGCTGTACGGCGAGCTGGCCAACGAGGGCGCGTCGTGCGTCGTGCCGCTGCTGCTGCCGGACACCCCGGTGGTGGCGTGGTGGCCGAACGAGGCGCCCGCCGTGCCCGCGCTGGACCCCATCGGGCAGCTCGCGCAGCGCCGGATCACCGACGCGGCGGCGGAGAAGAACCCGATCCGGGCGCTGGAGCAGCGGCGCACCTCGTACACGCCGGGCGACACGGACCTGGCGTGGACGCGGCTGACGCTGTGGCGGGCGATGCTCGCGTCGGCGTTCGACCTGCCGCCCTACGAGCGGGTCGTCGAGGCCGAGGTGAGCGGGGAGAGCGACTCGCCGTCGACCGACCTGCTCGCGGCGTGGCTCGCCGGGTGCCTGAAGGTGCCGGTGAAGCGGGCCAAGGCCACGCGCGGCGAGGGCATCGTGGACGTGCGGCTGGAGCGGCGGTCCGGTGTGGTCGAGCTGTCCCGTCCGGACGGCAAGGTCGGCGCGCTGACGCAGCCCGGCCAGCCGGAGCGGCGGGTCGCGCTGCAGCGCCGCTCGGTGCGGGACTGCCTGGCAGAGGAGCTGCGCCGGCTCGACCCGGACGACGTGTACGAGACGGCGTTGCGGTCGCTGGGCAAGGTCGTGCGCGGCCGGACCACGCCGAAGGCCGCGGCGGCGACGCGCAAGCCCGCCGCCAAGCCGGCGAAGGCCGCCAAGGTGGCCGGGTCCGTCGGCGGCGCCGCGCCGGTTCCGACCGCGCCGGTTTCGACCGAG